>DATEGR010000395.1:0-5186 GCA_035279985.1 Verrucomicrobiia bacterium | reverse complement strand
TGCGCGCAAAAACTGCAATTTTCCGAGCACGCGCCCGCCTTGGCGTTGACAATGGAACAAAGGTGGATTTTGTTGCCCTTGAAATGCTCGCGAATCCGGTTCGCCCAGGACAACAAATCAAAAATGTCGGCGGTGTTTTCGAGTTGAAAGAGCCACAAGGCCTCGTCGCGGGTGATGCTCCCGCCGTCCAGCACGCGCCGGCCCAGCCCGGCAATTTGCCCCTGTTTGGTTGCGTCAACCGATTCAACCGTCATGATTGACAGCCTAGCACCTGGGATAACGGACGCAAGCGGGGATTACTGAAATCAGCCAGGTGTTGGGCGGCCAACCTTATTCAATCACCTTACCGAGAATATCCTGACGCGGAACTGCCCCGAAAACACGGCTGTCCAGGCTGTTGTTGCGGTTGTCGCCCATGACAAAATATTTGTCGCCGAAGCTGATAATTTCGTTCCCATCCCGATCGTAGGCATAAGTGGGCGTCCCGGGCAAGAGATACGGTTCGCGCAATAACCGGCCATCCACATAAACCTTGCCATTCTTGAGGCACACGAACTCACCGGGCGTGGCGATGATACGTTTGACCAGAAGCATATTATCTTGCGGATCTCTAACGGCAACGATGTCATCACGTTGCGGTTCACTTACCAGATAGCTATACCGATCCAGCCAATAGTGTCCCGAATTTATAAGTGTGGGGTACATGCTGTCACCAACGACCTGGACGGATTGAATAACAAACCGGCTGAACAGCAAATAACTGAGCCCCGACAGCGCTAAAATCATTGCCAGACTGCAACAATGACGGAAAAACCAGGACCAGGACATTCGCAAACGCCAAACTTTCAAATAAAACGCCAAAATTCCGGAGAACTTCCTTACGGCAAGATACGTCATATCCACATTTGAAGTGTACCAATTTGATACATTCTTGCAAGTAAAAAAGAGCGAAATCGCCCAAAAGACGCACATCAACCCCCTTAACGATAAAATCTTAATATCCGGTAAAGCAGTCTATCAGCCCAATGACCTCGCAACAATCAATGACTCTTTATGGATTCGTTAAGATAAGTCGCCAGCGAGGAGATTTGCATGTCTGACAACGGACCGCCGTCAGTCCCTGAAAACGCCGGCATCAGTGAGCCGGGTTTGCCGTGTGCAATCCAAATGCGCCAGAATTCGAAATTGGTCGGCGTTTTGAGCGCATGCAAATCCGGCACCATCGTCGCGCGATGTTCACCGTCATGACAAATGGCGCAATCAGCCTCGTACAGCGCCATGCCGTATTTGGCTTCACCGCGCTGCACGTGGCAGGTCACACAAGTCCCTTTGAAAACCGCCTGCCGATCGGTCAGCGCAACCTGCATGTTCCGCGCGCGGTCGGCTTGCGACATTGCCGGCATCACGAACGGCTGGATGGTGATTTTGAGCATCAACAGTTTGGAGCCTTTGTCGGTATAGACGTTCAGACTCTTATACAACGTGCCACTCTGGCCGGGCAGGTTCACCGTGGCTTCCAGCTGGCCGTTGGTACCGGGTGCCAGCGTCCAGGGCAACGGCGGCAATTTCGTGGTGGTGCAGCCACAGGACGGACGCACACTCAGAATGACGACGGGGTTGGTGGAGGTGTTGGTAAAGTCAAAAACGAAATGCGCCGGACCGCTGTTCGCGATGACATTGGTTTCCTTGGTCGTCGCGTCCCACGCCAGTATCCCGTCGGGTAACTGCCCCGCTGCGCTCGACAAGTTCGGCACATAAACCGGCGGGGTAGCGACGGTCGTATTGGATGACTTAAGGTCTGCAGCCAGGAGACTGGTGCCGGCGAAAATAACGCCCGCAACTCCAAAAAGAAAGTGACGGCCTGATTTCATAACGACGCCGAATGCTAAACAGGCCGCAGCCTTTTGACGAGCAGGAAATGATTGAACCTCCAGGGCCATCACAACCGGTTCAAGGCACTCAAGACGGCGCGTACGGAAGCCAGTTCAATATTCGTGTCCACGCCGGCTCCCCAGCAGGTTTTACCGTCAATGCGTTTGATCTGAATATAGGCAATTGCCGCGGCTTCCTCGCCGGAACTCAGGGCGTGTTCGCTGTAAGCCGTGATCTCAAAACGCGGCCCGTCCGCCTTGCTGAATCCATGCACCAACGCAGCCAACGGGCCATTGCCCTGGCCGGCGAGTTCCACCCCCTTCCCGTCGCACAATAATTTTGCGCGGCATTTGACGACGCCATTTTTGCTCTCCGTTTCAAATTTCTTAAGCTGCCATGGTGACGTGCGCTCGATATATTCCTTCCAGAACATCTGTTTCAATTCGGCGGCGGTCACTTCGCGGCCAAGCTTGTCCACTTCATCGTTGGCAATCGGGCCGAACTCGCGCTGCATGTCCTTGGGCAATTCGATACCGAACTGGCTTTCCAGCAAATACGCCACGCCGCCCTTGCCGGATTGCGAATTGACACGAATAACTTCCCGATATTCGCGGCCGATGTCCGTTGGATCAATCGTGAGATACGGCACATCCCAATGCGTGCGGCCGTTCTCCTTCCATTCATTCAACCCCTTGCGGATGGCGTCCTGGTGCGAGCCGCTGAAGGCGGTGAAGACCAGTTCGCCCGCGTACGGCTGGCGGGCAGGAACCGTCATGCCGGTGCATCGCTCATAGACGTCGATAATCGAATTAAGGTCGGTAAAATCCAGTTTTGGATCGATGCCGTGCTGGTAAAGGTTCAACGCCACGGTGACGATGTCCAAATTGCCCGTTCGTTCGCCGTTGCCGAAAAGCGTGCCTTCCACGCGCTCGGCGCCCGCGAGCAAACCAAGTTCCGTCGCTGCCACGCCGGTGCTGCGGTCGTTGTGCGTGTGAACGCTGACGATAAGTGAATCGCGATTTTTGATGTTCCGGCAGATCCATTCAATCTGGTCGGCGTAAACGTTCGGCATCGCGACTTCCACGGTGTCCGGCAAATTCAAAATCATTTTCCAATCGGGCGTCGGTTGCCAGACCTTCATGACGGCTTCAGAAATTTCCCTGGCAAATTCAACCTCCGTGGCGCTGAAACTTTCCGGTGAATACTGGAGCATGACCTCCGTACCCTTGAGCCGCGGCAGACGGTCCTTGATCCATTGCGCGCCGCGGACGGCCACTTCAACGATTTCCTTCTCCGATTTGCCGAAAACAACGCGGCGTTGCGCCGGCGAAGTGGAATTGTAAAGATGAATGATGGCCTTCTTCGCGCCGATGAGTGATTCCACGGTGCGGTCAATCAAATCTTCGCGTGCCTGCACGAGCACCTGGAGCCACACGTCGTCCGGCGTGCGGTTTTCCTCGATGAGCCGGCGGTTGAACGCAAACTCGGTGTTCGACGCGGACGGGAAGCCGATTTCAATCTCCTTGAAGCCCGTTTTCACGAGCGTCTGGAAGAGTTCGAGCTTCTGGCTGACATTCATCGGCACGGCGAGCGCCTGGTTGCCGTCGCGCAAATCCACACTGCACCAGCGCGGCGCATGGGTGAGGACGCGGTTCGGCCATTGCCGGTCGGGCAGGCTGACTGGCGGGAACGGACGGTATTTCTTTGACGGATTCTTGTGCATGTTCGTACCTAGTTGTGGCGGCAGCGCTTTCGTTTGGCAAAACAAAAACCCCACCGCCGGGTTGGCAGTGGGGTTCGCTAAAATTTGTCAACGAATCAGAACCCGACCGCCGCGCGGCACAACCGCAGCGCGTTCAGCAGCAGGTTCAGATTCAAATTACGATTCACCGGGGCAACCATAACCGCTTGGATTCAGCGGGTCAAATCCTTTTTCCTCTTTTCAAATCGCTGTTTTTCCCCGTTCCAGGCCACGTCCATGCGCAGCGTGGAATTCAACAGCGGCACGAGCAGTTGAATCGCTTTGTTCATTTCGGCTGCATTTTCAAACTCGCACTTGATTCGCTCTCCGTGCCGCACGACCAGGTTCAATCGTCCGGTCTTTCCGGCGGTGGCCAATCGGGCAGGCGCTTCCATTGCGGCATCGCGAATTTCGGCCAGGTTCAGTTTGAAGTTGGACGTGCTTTCGCGCAGCAATTCCTCCGGATCTTCTGCCTCCAATCGTTGCCGTTTCGCCTTGGTTTTCCGGATCGCAAACAGCCACAAGACCAACGGAATAATATTACCCAACGGGCCCAACAAAGGCGCCACTGCCGCCAAAAGAGACTTTGAGCCGCCTTCCATCTGGATGAAAAGCAGGTCGCTGCGTTCGACAAAAACCCGGTATTTGCCGGCGGACAAAATGGGAGAAACCAGCCGGACATCGAACGCCAGCCGGCCCGCTTGAGGCGAAGCGGCAACCTTTCCTAGCTTTACTTGCGGACTAAAGACCGGCTGGCCGTCAATCGGGCAAGTGCGCACGTCATCGGCGTATTCCCTTCCGCAGTCGGAACAATTTTTCATCGGCTGAAAGGTGGCTATAGAAATTCAAAGGCGATTCGCGCCCGGCGTCCATCAAAAAATACCCTTTGAATCCGGGTGTTGGCATCCTGTATCCCGGACAAAATTTTGTAGACGAGAAAACAGAGGTTGGATTTTCGCGCTTGCTTCTCTCCAGCCATCGCCGGGAGACTGATGCGTCTATGGCCTGGAAACGCAAACTCTCCGGCGGCATTCTGGCAACGATTGGTTACCTGCTCTCGCCGTTGTCGTGGTGGAACGACGCGTTCGTGAACATCCCGTTGGCGCTGCTCTTTGCCTGGCTCGTGAGTTTCCTTTACCCGCCGGTTTTCACGGCCGGCTTGATTCTGGGTTACTGGCTGACGAATGTGCTGGGCCTGGTACTCCTGCACAAGGGCGCGCGGAAAATGCTTTCGGAAGAGTCAGCGGCCGACTGGCGCCGGGAATTGTTGATTGACGTGATTGTCTCGCTGATTTACACCGGCGCGATTGTTGTCCTGGTCAGGGTGGAAATTCTCAAGCCGTTTTCCGGCTATTTCAATTCCCGATAAATGCTGCGTGGACGGCCCTCATCGCCTGTTCGCCCCTGGCCAGATCAATCACCACGGAAATTTTGATTTCGCTCGTGGAAATCATATCAATGTTCACGCCGGCGTTGGCCAGCGTTTCAAACAGTTTTCCGGCGACGCCCGTGTGCGATTTCATACCGACGCCGACGATGGACAGCTTTCCAATTTTTTCCGCGACGATCAAAT
>DATEGR010000394.1:0-2609 GCA_035279985.1 Verrucomicrobiia bacterium | reverse complement strand
CGCCACCGACCTGGTGGCGGACAGCACCAATGGCATTCCGCAGTTGATTGTTTACGACCAGTTGGCCGGCTCGAACACCCTGCTCAGCACCGCTGCGACTGGAACCGCCAGCGGGGACAATCGGTCGCTGTCGCCGGTATTCAACAGTGACGGCCGGACGCTCGTTTTTGCAAGCTGGGCCTCCAATCTGGCCGCCGATGATTTCAACCACTTCAGTGACGTATTTGCTTTTGAGTTCCTCTACGCGAACGTCACTTTGGGTGCTGCGGGCCTGGGACCGACCATCACCTGGCCGTATGTCTCCGGGCACAGTTATCAGGTCCAATACAAGAACAACCTGACGGACAATGCCTGGCAGCAGGTTGCCGGCACCATGAACATCAACGGCAACCAGGCTTCCTTGACGGATCCGGTGCCGGCTGCCGGCCAGCGTTTTTACCGGGTGGTTGCGCAATGAATCCTGGACTGAATCAAAGAAGAGCGAATATGAAAGCGCAAAAGAACGGTTTCACGTTGATTGAGTTGCTGGTGGTCATCGCCAGCGTAACCATTCTGGCGGCCATGCTTTTGCCGGCGCTTGCCGGGACACGGCAGAATTCCCAGGTCATCGGATGCCTGGCCAATCAAAGACAGTTGGCCACCGCGTGGATCATGTACGCCCGCGACCATAATGATATTCTGGTGCCCAACCGGGGGCTTAACGGTGCCAATGGCGTAAATTACGCCGGAGACCCTCGACTGGAAGCCCAACTCCAACCCGGAGGAGCAAACGCGGATTGGTGTCCGGGCAATCTTCAGAATTTGCTATGTGTTCAGCCCGGCCCTTATCCGGGAGGTTCCAAATATAATTGGTGGATCCAGGCGGGTCTGCTCTATCCGTACATCAATAACATCAACATTTACCGTTGCCCGGCCGACCATAGCATTGTTCCGCACGGCGGCGGAGCTTTCACCGCGCCGGCGTTGCGCACATATTCGATGAATAGCTGGGTACAGCCTATGGATGCTCCTGGTTACGCGACGACGGTTTGGAATGGCATCACCGGCTACCTCTTTTATACCAGGCTATCAAGCATGACCCGGCCCGGTCCAAGCAGGACTTTGGTTTTTGTCGAAGAAAATCCCTACAGCATAAACGACGCCTTTTTTAACGTAGACCCGACAGAAACGACGGCTTGGGCCGATGTCCCGGCGGTCTTGCACGGCAATGCCAGCGTGCTGGCGTTTGCCGATGGACATTCCGACGCTCATCGGTGGACCGACCGGAGCATGATAACTGCAACGCCATCATCGCCGACCGGCACTGTGGGTGAATGGCCCGCAGATCCGAACTCGCCGGACATACGCTGGCTGATTTCAGCCAGCACAGCTCCCCAATAAGCGGGGCGGGCAAAGCAGGGTTCATCAATAAGGTTTCACGGTAATCGAGCCGTTACCGCCACTTGAAAAGAATTGGGGCGGGTTGCACAATCAGGGGAGTCCAAATTCAATCGGCCCAACCATGAAAATCAGAAACAATTTCCCGCCGGTACCAAAGCGCGCCCTGGTCATTTCGCTGTTCCAGGCATTTTCATTTGTGTCATTGGTCATCGCCAGCGCATGGGCGGCGGAAGCGCCAGTGTCGGTCGGCGTTTTTAACGTCCGACAGTTCGGCGCGAAGGGCGACGGCAGGACTTTGGATACGGCAGCTATTCAGAAGGCGCTGGATGAATGTGGAACCGCCGGCGGCGGCCTCGTCCGGTTCCCGGCAGGCCAGTATCTCAGCCAGCCCATCTTCCTTCATGGCCGGACGACGCTGCGACTCGAGGCGGACGCCATTCTGCAGGCCACCGACAAACGGGTTGATTTCGTAAACCCGGAAAAGACCAACGCGTTCATCGCGTTTATAAATGGAAAGAACCTTCACCATATAGCCATCATCGGTCCCGGCGCGATTGACGGCGCGGGCACGCCCTGGTGGGGACCGGCCGAGGCCGCGCGCCGCCGGACGCCGGGCTACGTGTTGCCCCGGCCCAGGCTGATCGCGCTCGACAACTGCCAGGACGTCCGCATACAGGATGTGCTCCTGCGCAACTCCCCGCTCACCCATCTGGCGCTCACGGCTTGCGAGGATGTCGTGATCAGCAATGTCACCGTCCAGACGCCGTCTGGCGCAGCCAATACTGACGCCATTGATCCCATCAACTGCAAAGCCGTTTTGATTACCCGCTGCCGCATCAACGCCGGCGATGATAATATTTCCATCAAATCCGAGGGAGCGGTTCCAGGCCGCCCGTTTGCCAGCGAGGACATTACCGTCACGGATTGCGTTTTTCTGCATGGCCACGGCATGTCCATCGGCGGCGCGACCGCCGGCGGCGTGCGGAACGTAACGGTGCGGAACTGCACGTTTGAGAACACCGAGAACGGAATCCGCATCAAATCACTGCGCGGCCGGGGCGGTACGGTGGAGAATATCCGTTTCAGCGACATCACCATGACGAACGTGAACCCGGCCATCACCTTCACCTGCTACTACATGACCAATTCCGCCGGTGACCCCGTGCAAAGATTCGCTCCCCCAAATGACCCGGCTCAACCCGTCAACGAAACCACTCCTGTCTTTCGCA
>DATEGR010000393.1:0-21836 GCA_035279985.1 Verrucomicrobiia bacterium | reverse complement strand
AGGTTCAACTTATAATCCCGGTCGGGGGCGATAACATGCCCGCTCAACGAGAGTTTTTCGGTGGGACTGGTTTGTTGAGTGAATGAAAATTCTTCAGCACCGCCGGAAAATCCGTCGTTCATACCCTGTAACTCGCGATATTTCGCCTTGTCACCCTCGACCCCGATCCACCGCAGCGTGGGCGAGAAGGAAAGGGCAAGCGACGCGATTTGATTCGTTGTGTTCCAATTTGCCCCCTGGTCAATCCACGACCGCAACAGGCTGATTTGTCCCGGAGTCAGCGGGTTGCCTTTGCCAACCGGCGGCATCTCCATGTCTTTCACCTGCCGCGCCACATAATGGACCAACAGGCTGTTCGTGCCGTCTCCCACGACGATGTCGTTGGTGTCGTTGTCGCCGCCGGCCAGGGCCGAAGCGCGATCGTCGAGCCGGAAATGACTCTTTGGTTTCTCGCCGCTGTGACAGCGCAGGCAGGAATTTTGGAGGATGGGCCGGATGTCGCGGTCGAAAACAATTTTCACCCCGGCGGGGGGAGGTAACGGCACCGAGTTCGTTTCGGCGGCGGAAATTGAAAAAGTAAAGAGACAAAAGACAAGAGGCAAAATTGGAAATTGATGGAAAACCTCGAACGCCCAACTCCCGGCATTCAAGATCCAATGAATTCCCGAATCGGGGTGCGTTCGAGGTTGGCTGTGCGATGTTGAATGTTGAATGTTCATTCAGTATCGCAACAGCGGGTCCACGTTTGAACCGTGTATCGCCGTATGACAACCGGCCGTCCAGCAAGTCCCTACTTGTAAAAACGGCGTATGATCCACGTTGCCGATCAGGATGGCGCCGGAGCTTCCCGGCGGTTGCACTTGCGCGTGACAACGCAGGCAAAGATTCGGGTCGCTTTCGACCAGCATCATCCGGTTGATCGAGCCGTGGGGATTATGGCAGACTGTGCAACCTTCGCGCATGGCCTCATGTTCGAAGACAAACGGGCGGGTCTGGTCGCGATGGCACTGCGCGCAGCTCTCATTTTGCCGGGCCATGGCCAGCCCGCCTTTTGGTTTCAAAATATCACCTCCGTGCGGGTCGTGACATTGCACGCAACTCATGTGCCCCTCTATGGCGGGGTGATGCTGCGGCAGATTGAATTCGCCCTGGACGTCCAGATGACACTGGAAACAGGAGGCCGGGTCGGTGCCCGGGTTGATGATGAATTTTGCATTGCCGCCGGTTTCGATGTGTTTGCTGCCGGGACCGTGGCAGGATTCGCAACCGGTTTCGCCGACCATCGCCGCGTTCTCAAAATGAACCCGGGCATGGGGACTGGCGGGAAACTCCCGGACAATTTCGGCATGGCAGTCCATGCAGGCCTTGTTACCGACATAATGGGCGCCCGGAATTTCCAGCGGCACCATTACTGCCGTCGGCGTGGTGGAACAGGAATTCAAAAGAGGAATGACCAGACCCGCTGTCCCCAAAACCGCGATGAGGATGGCCATTGGCTTCAGCCTCATCCCGGGTTTGGAGGCCTGGCACATGCGTTTCAGCGTTGAGCGGGTTGATTGGTCACCGCCGCCGCTTTGATGATTTCGGCAACAATCGAGTCGGAAAAGTCTCCACTGACCGGGAACACCGTCTGTAAATGACCGTTCCCATCCACAATGAGCGTGCGGAAGTTATGGTTGATCAATCCATTGTCGGATTGGTAGTGGACGCCGGACTGTTCTGCCAAGGCAGCGATTTTCTCCGGCGGCCCGGTCAGAAAGCTCCAGTGTTTCGGATCATATTGATAGCTGTCCCCATAGGCCTGCAACACCGCCGGTGTGTCGAATTGGGGATCGAAGGAGACGGAGAGGAAATGCCAGTTGGTCGGCGCTCCGGGCAGGGATTCCAGTTTGTGTGACGCCTCCTGAAAATTTTTCGACAGTCGCGGGCAATAATTCGGCAGGGGACAACGGGTATAAACGAAGGTGATGGCGAGTGCCTGCCCATGAAAATCGCTCAAGCTGACGGCCTGCCCCAGTTCGTTGGTGAACTTATAATACCACAGCGGATTTCGGCCATGAGCCGGTGGCGGCGGCGCTAATGGTTTGCTTTCGCTTAAGGGAACGTTTCCGATGCGGGTGATCCGGTCCACCCAACTATCCGTCTGCGTCACGTGAAGCCGAAAGGTGACTACGTCGCCGGGATGTAAACCAGACATTTCCCTGGTGTCCCTGACCTTGAACGGCATGGTCATGGCGCTCATATAATTGGAAACGGCCTCGTGACTGATGGTGACCGTTTGATCGTTGGAACTGAACTCGCGCACGACTCCCCGGGCGGCGAACACCTGGGCGCCGGTTTCAGCCGGATCCGGGGATGGCGCGGATTGCGCGTGTGGCGAAAGCAGCGAAACAAAACAAAAGACGCCTGTCAATAATCCCCGCGACCACATATTGTTCAACATGCCGCCATTTCAAACGGATTCACGTTGCGAAATAGCGGATTTGCGCAGCTGGCGCAAGCTAATCACGGATTCGGCAATCGGCCAACACGGTAAAATCCCGGATTGCCCGAGGCGGTTGGGTCGTCGAATAACACCGGACTGCCTCCCGCCACGTTCGTGCTGAGGGTGGTCCAACTGCCTGAACTCAGGCTCGAGGTTCGTTGGACGATATAGGTGAGCCCCGGGTTCGCCGTATAATCGAATCGGAAATCCGACGGCGGCAAGAACTGCGGCGCACTCAGGACAATGGGCACCGGCGTAACGACGTGAATGGTAACGGAATTGGTAGCGGTCTGTCCGCTGTTGTCTGAAGCCACGGCCGAAAAGGTGTAATCCGCGGCGGCCAGGCTGCTCACTGGCACTGAATAGGGAGCCGTTGTGACGTTACCCAGCGATATAGCACCCTGGAAAAACTCGACATTGGTGACGGTCCCGGAATTAGCCGAGGCTGTCGCCGCCAGGGTGAACGAAGCCGGCGCGCTCAAAGTGGCGCCGGTGGGCGGATTGGTTATGGATACGTTTGGCGGCAAAGCCCCCCCGGCGACGTTGACCACGCCGGTCATACCGAGAGAAAAATGGACTGAACAGTAATACGTGAAACTGCCGGCGGAACTGAATGTGTTGGTGAACGAATGCGGATGACTGTTCACACCCGAATCCCACAATCCATTCGGGGTGGCGTTGGTGCTGGTCGAGGTACCGCTGGTGCTGGAATGGAAACTGCCTTCCCAGACCCAGATCACCTGGTCGTTGACATTGATGTTGGTGCTGGGCGGTACAAAAACGTCGGCAGCGGTGCCGATGAGGTTGGTATTGCCGACAAACACAGTTACCGACGCGGCAAAACCGGGAAGCGCGCCGGCGAAAATCATCATGCCAACGACCCTGCCTGCCCCTCGGGAAATTATTTTGATTGTATTCATTTTATTCTTCGTTGTTCTGTTTTACGGTTTACCTATCGGCTGAATCCAACACCGGGCAACCCACTGAGCCACAGGCATCCGGCTCGTTGCCCCCGGTTTGCCGGAATCCGGAGAAACCAACGAACCTTCCCCACCAGACGAATAACGGGTGCGACACGCACGCTGCTGCGGGGAGCCCGTGTTCACAATGCGACCGCGGGCAATTCTCTTGCGTCCTGATTTTGGATCCGGCCTTTTCACGTTTGCTTTTGCGCCAAAGGACACCATTCCCTTTTTATTTAGAGGAACGATTGGACAATTTGTTCCCATGAGCTAAATTCCCGCGGGTCAGCGCCCGCGGCCGTTTCATTGCAGAATCAAGTCTACAACCAGGATAACTCTATAAAAGAAGTCCGCGGGCGGGAACAATTGTCGCATTAATAACTCTTAATTCAGATGGCGCGTTATGGCTAAAGGCGTGGACTTTGAAAGCTTGGTGGCTTGTCATTACCAGTCGCTATATCAATTCGCCTTCAGTTTGACCCGTGACGAGGCGGATGCCTGCGACCTGACGCAACAAACGTTTTACATCTGGGCGGCCAAAGGCCACCAGTTGCGCGATGAATCGAAAGTGAAAACCTGGTTGTTTACCACCCTCCACCGCGAGTTTCTCGGCGCGCGGCGGAAACAGGTTCGTTTCCCCCATGTTGAACTGGAACAGGCCGCCACCGAACTTCCCGCCGTGCCGCCGGCTTCGTTCAATCAACTGGACACCGTCCAGGTGCTTTCCGCCCTGGCGCAACTGGACGAAATTTACCAGGCGCCGGTCACCCTGTTTTACCTGCAGGACCATTCCTATCTTGAGATCGCCGAAATCCTTGAAGTGCCGATCGGCACCGTCAAATCGCGCCTGGCGCGCGGCCTTGACCGGTTGCATCAATTGTTGACGGGCGGCACCGCAACCCACTCCCCTTCGTGCCAGCCGGATTTATGAACCGCGACGACGCCAAAGACATTTTGCTGCTCTACCGCTCCGGTACGGCGGATGCCGCGGACCCACAAATCACCGAGGCGCTGGCGTTGGTCAAGCAAGACACGGAACTGGCGCGCTGGTTTGGCGAACATTCCGCCCGGCAGGAGGTCTTGCGCGCGAAGTTCCGCCAAATCCCGGTGCCGGCCGGGTTGAAGGAACAGATCATTTCTGAACGGAGAGCGCAGGAAAAAATCATCGTCTGGCGCCGGAACATTGTGCTCACGGCGGTGGCAGCAGTCATCGTGGTGTCGCTCATTCTGGCAACGTTCTGGCTTCAGCCTCAGGCGAGTGATAACGCCCTGGCCATTTACCAGAGCCGCATGGTTGGCGCGGCGCTGCGCGGTTACGCCATGGATTTGGCGACGAATAATCCGGCACAAATCCGTGCCTACCTCGCACAAAATCATGCGCCGGCGGATTATGTTTTGCCGGCGCCGCTCGAAAAAGTCGCGATGACCGGCTGCGCCATCCAAAGCTGGCAGGGGGTGAAGGTTTCCATGATTTGTTTCCGTACCGGTAAAACGCTTCCGCCGGGCCAGGCGGGCGATCTTTGGCTGTTTGTCATTGACCGCTCCCTGGTCAAAAACGCCCCGGCCGCCGGGCCGCCGCAACTGGCCAGAGTCAATCAACTCATCACGGCAACCTGGTCGCAGGGTGACAAACTTTACCTGCTGGGCACGGCTGGCGACGAGCAGACCATCCGACACCTGTTGTGAGCGGGCGGCGACCAGCGCCGTCAGTCATTTTCAACACTCATATGGGAAATCACCCATTGGAAGTCCGACCATTCACGGTAGGGAAGTGAAATGGGCAGGCTGGCCGCGTCCGGCCACGGCGGTCGGATGGTGCTGGACACCATCCAGGAGTGCAACACGCTGTGACCGTCGGCAAAGGAAAACGCCGCGGCGCCGTTGTGATACGACGCGGGCAAATCGCGCCACTGCCAGGAATAAGCGCGATTGATATAATAACCGTCATCGATGCTGTCGGGATGCTCGTCCAGGAAGACGAAAATTTCCGTGGGATGGGGAATTTGCGTGACTTTGAAAAACTGCACGTAATCCGGGTTGTTGAGGTTGGTGCCGCCGGTTGTGAATTGTCCGACATCGCCCAGCATCGCGTTCATGGAATAACTGCGGATACGCGCCGTCCAGCCCAAGGCGCGTTGAGCACTGCTCATGGCATGGTCGGAAGGACATCGGTAGACGCTCGTCTGCCCTTTGAGGTACGAGCCAAGACTCGCATCGGTGATGGTGGCCAGGTTCGTGTTGTCGGAACTCGTATCCCAGGTCATGACATTGTTGACCCAATTAATATTGGTCCGGGGGCCAAACTCGGTCATGACCAGATTGTCGGGCAACTGGCCGTTATGATCATCCGCGTAAAGCTCCCACGCAAACTCAAGCTCACGCGTGTTGCTGAGACAAATCAAGCCTCGCGCCCGCTCGCGCGCCGCCGACAGGGTAGGCAGTAAAATCGCCGCCAGGATGGCGATAACGGCTATTACCACCAGCAGCTCAATCAGCGTGAAACCAGTTGTAAGAAGCGGCGGCCCCCGCAAAACGGGACGGGCATTCATGGTGCAAAAACGCTGGTCTGTTAATTAACAGAGCTTTTACGCTCTTTTGGCCGCCCTGTCAAAGGCATTCTGCCAATTCGGCGATTGCCCCATCGCCCCGCTTTCCGCAAAATCCCCGCTCTATGGCGAGTGGTCGCAGGCAATATCCTTTTCATCTGATCGAGCCCAAATGGCAGCAATTCTGGGACAAACAGCAGATCTTTCGCGCCTTTAACCCCGGCGAGGAAATCCCGGAAAACCATCCCTTTGCCGAACGGCACGGGGCTGATTCCATGGTGGCCGGCCGCAAGGCCCCGCCAAAATTTTACATTCTCGACATGTTCCCGTATCCGAGTGGCGCGGGCCTGCATGTCGGCCACCCGGAAGGTTACACCGCCACGGACATCCTCGCCCGCTATAAACGCGCGCTCGGTTTCAACGTGCTGCATCCGATGGGCTGGGACGCCTTTGGCCTGCCGGCCGAGCAATACGCCGTCAAAACCGGCCAGCATCCGCGCACGACGACCGAGGCGAACATCGCCACGTTCAAACGGCAGATTCAATCGCTCGGCTTCAGCTACGACTGGTCGCGCGAACTTGCCACCACGGACCCTGATTATTTCAAATGGACCCAGTGGATTTTTCTGAAGCTCTACCACTCGTGGTTCAATCCCGAAACAAACAAGGCTGAACCGATTGAAACGCTGAAATATCCGGCGGAATTGGAAAATGTAGGACGGGCGTCGCGCCTGTCGCAAACTAAAAATTCCAAAGAGAATGGAGACAGGCAGGATGCCTGTCCTACGAATTTGGAATCCGCTCTTCGCGCTTATCGCGATTCCAAACGCCTTGCCTACGTAAGTGAACAACCCGTCTGGTGGTGCGAACAACTCGGAACCGTGCTCGCCAATGAGGAAGTGATTGATGGCAAAAGTGAAGTCGGTGGATTTCCCGTCGTCCGCAAGCCGATGCGTCAATGGATGCTCCGCATCACCGCCTACGCCGAGAAATTACTCGCCGATCTCGACACGATTGACTGGAGCAATTCGCTCAAGGAAATGCAACGCAACTGGATCGGCCGCAGCGAAGGCGCCGAAGTGGACTTTCAAATTTTCGGACAGACGGCAAAAATTCGAGTTTTCACTACACGTCCGGACACTTTATTCGGTGCTACTTACATGGTGTTAGCACCGGAACATCGGTTGGTGGATGAAATTGCCACGGAAGATCAATGGCAAGCCGTCGAAGATTATCGCGAGCGTACCGTACGCAAAAGTGATCTGGAACGCACCGAACTGGCCAAGGAAAAAACCGGTGTGTTCACGGGCGCTTACGCCATCAATCCGGTCAACGGCCAGAAAATTCCCATCTGGATTGCCGACTATGTTCTCGCCAGTTACGGCACTGGAGCCATCATGGCCGTGCCGGCGCACGACACCCGCGACTTCGAGTTCGCCACCAAATTCAATCTGCCCATCGTTCAGGTCGTCCAGCCATCAGATGCGAAAACCGATTGGCGCGGTTTTGTGGATGACGGCACCTCGGTGAATTCAACTGGCCCGGAAGTTTCCATTACCGGATTGCCCACCCTCGAAGCCAAAAAGAAAATCACGGCCTGGCTGGAAGCCAAAGGTCTCGGTACACGAACGGTCAACTTCAAGTTGCGCGACTGGTTGTTCAGCCGGCAACGTTATTGGGGCGAGCCGTTCCCGATTGTCTGGAAACGCGATGCGGTCGGGAATCTTTACCACGAAGCCTTGCCCGAAAGTGCGTTGCCGGTTTTGCCACCGGCATTGACCGATTACAAGCCGACCGCCACTGGTGAACCACCGCTCGCCCGCGCGAAGGATTGGGTGAATTTGGCCGACGGTTCCGTGCGTGAAACCAACACGATGCCACAATGGGCCGGTAGTTGCTGGTATTACCTCCGTTACCTCGATAAAAAAAATCCCAGTACGTTCGTCGGCAAGGAAGCAGAAAGTTATTGGATGGGTAGCCGCCGAGGTAACGAGGCGGACGCTGCAGATCGCACGAATCCGCCTGCTCACGTCGGCGGCTACGAACCACAAGGCGTTGACCTTTACGTCGGCGGCACCGAACACGCGGTGTTGCACCTGCTTTACGCCCGTTTCTGGCACAAGGTGCTATTTGACCTCGGTTACGTGTCTACGCCTGAGCCGTTCTTCAAACTCGTCAACCAGGGCATGGTGCTTGGCGAAGACAATCAGAAGATGTCGAAGTCGCGCGGTAACGTGATTCCCGTGGACGTGCCGGTACAGGAAGTCGGCACGGACGCCCTGCGCCTGTTTGAAATGTTCATGGGCCCGCTCGAAATGGTCAAGCCATGGAGCACCAAAGGCGTCGAAGGCGTCTATCGTTTCCTTGGCCGAGTCTGGCGCTTGTTTGTCGATGAAAACAGCGAAACGGAATTTGAGCAAGCTGAGACGACTGCCGGTATTGGTAGCCGCGGATGTGAATCCGCGGACCTCCGCGCTTTCACAAGCGCGGCTACGAACTTGCTGGATTTAATCAAGCTGGACTCCGCCATCAAAGACATGGCTCCAACTCCGGCGCAATTAAAAACGCTGCACGCCTGCATCAAAAAGGTCACCGAAGACCTCGACGGTCTGCGTTTCAACACGGCGATTTCGGCGCTGATGGTGTTTGTGAACGAGGCGATGACCTGGAAGACGAAACCGGTCTCCGTGCTGCGCGATTTCCTGGTCCTGCTCCAACCTTTCGCGCCGCATCTGGCGGAAGAATTGTGGGACAAGCTTCATCCCGCATTCCGCATTCCGCATTCCGCATTAAGCTACGCTCCCTGGCCAAAGTTCGACCCGACGTTGCTTGTCGAGAGCGAGATGGAAATTCCCGTGCAGGTGAACGGCAAGCTGCGCGACGTGATTAGAGTTCCGGCCAACGCCGACAACGCCGCGCTCGAAGCCGCCGCCAAAGCCTCGGAGAAAGTCCAGCAGTTCATCGCCGGCAAGACGATCAAGAAGGTCATCGTGGTGCCGAAAAAACTGGTGAATATCGCGGTCGGTTAAATCGGCAATCGAAAATCGCAAATCGGAAATTCAGGGATTTCCGGCGTCCAGCCAGGCCTGAAGCTTTTTGATATAGGCTGCCAGCGCATGATCGCTCAACGGGGCAAAATCGACGCGTGCTGTCCGGAGCTGCTTTTCCAGATGTCGTCGGGTGCCCACGAGTCGCAACGCCATCCGCCACCACAAAAGCAGGTCCGTGCGAAGTTTGCCCGCGGCGTCAAATTGCAGCAGCCGACCGGCGTGCCGGTAGAAAATCGGCCCACGGAGCGGAATGAGTAAAAAAGGAATAACCGCGGGCGGCACATGGGGAACGATGTCCTGATTGTTTACCACGCGGAAGCTGGTGGTTCGTAACCGATGGTTGCACCTCCCCGCAAAAACACAATTGCCCGTGCGCGGCTGGCCGTACGTGTAAATACCGTTGACAGTCTGGTGCTCGGCAAGGGCAAAAGCCGCGCCCGCGATCAACGCCATCGCGCCACCCAGGCTGTGACCGGCAATCCAAAGGGATTTTTGGTTCGTTCGCGCGCCGGCAACAAATTGCGACAGTTGTTCCCAGACGAACGCTGTGTTCCGCATGAACCCATGATGCACCCGGCCCAAATCCGGTCCGCCGAAAAAATCCCGCCACGGTTTTTGGATGATTTCTGCGTCCACCAGCCAGTCGGCCAGCTTGGCCGGTTCGGTGCCGCGGAACGCGACAATAATCGTTTCCTCGTTCGCGGCCGCCAACACCTGCGCAGTTTTTACGTTGAACACGCGGCAGCCGGCGGCGGGAAATCCCCAATCCTGGAGTTGCTGGAGGATTTTGTTCCGGTCGTCCGCATAGGCGAGCCTGGCCGCGTACGCCAGCGCCAGCGCATTGGCTGTGCGCCACTGCGTTGCCGATGTATCAAATCGGTCAAACGGCGGATTCACCAATTGGGAACATGCCCCTAACAATCATTGTTGCCAACGTCAAATCAGCTGCACTTTGTCAGCCAGTGACCAGGCTTCCCGAACCCGGGACATGCATCGCGCAACCTCCGCGATCGGGCAGCTACGGTCCCAACTTTATCCGATAGAACCGCGTTAATTGATTGGTTGTCGTATCCAGGTAGTTCGTAAACACGTCGCCGGAGCCGGGCAGCGAAAGGTCCGGACTGATGTTCGCGTAAGGTCCGTTGGCCGCGGCGGCGGCCTGGACCACGTTGGTTCTCCCGCCTCCCGCCTGCCAACTGATCAACTTGTTGGTCCCTTGGGTACTGATTGAAGTGATGCGAAACACCGATGCCGGGTTGGTCGGATTCAGACCGGCGAGGAATTTGTCCAAATTCGACATGCCCGTACCGTCGGCGTCATCCTGCGCCAGCGAGTTATCACTCGCCTGCCCGGTCGGATGTCCGAAATATTGAATCATCCACCAATCCGGGATGCCGTCGGCGTCGCTGTCCAGCGGCATCCCGACATCCACCGCATACGCGAAGGCGTCCGGCGCGCGATTCAAATCCTCCGAAACCAGTCCGGAACCCAGACTCAAAAAGGCGACCGTCCCGCCGTCGGCGTTCACCGCCGGTTGGGAATCCCACAGCACGGGATTGGTTCCCGCTTGTCCGACAGTGAGATTAGAGTTGGTGCCCAGGTACCGGTCATAGCGATAAACATTGGGAACCGGACTGGTGTCTCCGGGTACAATTCCCATGGCATAGCTTCGGTACACCACAAACCGCCCGTCCGTGCTGAGGACCGGCAGATCCGAGTATCCGACCGCGCTGCTGACAATCGGCGTAAAGTTGGAACTGACCAGGGTGATGGCCTGCGTCTGTAAATCGCCCAGGTAAATGTTCGTGCCGGAGGTGAGATTCGTCTGCGCCACAAAGGTGACGTATCGCCCGTCGGCGCTGAATCCACCGGGACACCACAGGATAACCGGATAGTTGAGAGTGAGAACATTGGTGCCCGTGAGCACATCATCCACACGTGCGGCCGAATTGGACTGGCTATAGAGCACCCGTGTTCCGTTTATGTTCAACACGGCATTGGAGACGGCGCCCGCGGCATTCGTGTAAACGTCGGTTCCAAGTTGATCATCCCAAATTCGCAACTGCGGTGCGTAGTTATTAACGTAACTGGAATAAGCCACATAACGACCATCGCCGCTCATGGAAGGAGGAAAAATGGAAATGGGAAGCGAAAAGGCGCCGGGAGGTACATTCGTCAGGGCCGTGGTTGTTCCCAAATTTATATCACGCAAAAATGTCCGGAAAGTTACTCCAGCCACGAGGCTAACACCCGGAACCAAATTGCCGGCCGAGCTGAGGAAAGCTACATAGCGTCCATCCTGGCTGATAATCGGACTCGAACAATCGCCATTTGCACCATCAATGCCGTTAGTGCTCACGCTGACGAGCACGGTCGTGCCGGACTGCAAATTACGACGAAAGACATTGGCGTTGGGAGTTACACCCTGGCCGACCACCAGGTTGCTGGCTGAACTGATGAATACGACATAACGTCCATCCGCGCTGATCGCCGGATTCAGGGAAGGACCGCCCAGCGCCGGACCGCCGTTGGTCGCCACGCTGACCAGTGTAGTGGTGCCAGCCAGCAAGTCCTGGACAAACACGTCGGGCAGGTCGTTTGTGTCATTTGGGACCAGATCATCCGCCAGGCTGGTAAAGGCCACCCACTGCCCGTTCGTGCTGACGGAAATCTGCGACACAGTGGGGTTGTCGCCCGGCTGCGGAATAACCGTGGCATTCCGTGTTGAATCCATTTCCGTCGTATTTGAAAACAAATCCCGCACGAAAACATCCGAGGCATGGTTATTGTCTCCCCCAACCAGGCCGCCATCCGGACTATCAAAGGCGACGTACTGGCCGGTGGAACTTACGTTGAGCACCGACGAGGCCTCGTCACTCGACCCGATACCGTTGGTGTCCACATCCACCAATTCCAGGCTGCTGTTCGTCAAATTACGCAGGTAAATGTGGTATTCGCCGGCGACGATGTTGCCCGGCAAATTGGTGGTGTTGCTGAGAAACGCCACTGATGAATCATCCGCACTCAACACCGGCTCCGTGGAGATGGAGGTGATGATCCCGTTGCTCCCGGGGTCACTGACCAAGGTATCTGCTGTGGTCTGGGCATTCCACACGTGAACGCTGGAGTAACCCGAGTTGGTGGCGCCTTCATGTTGGACATAAGCCACATACTTTGCGTCGGGTGTCATCTCGGGGCCGTAGTCGTCGCCGACGACAATATCTCCCCCTACACCATTGCTGTTGATCAGGGTGGTAGCGCCGGTGGCCGTGTCATACCGCAGGATCACGGTGGTACCCAACGAGTTCAAGTTGCCGGCCTTAAAGACCACATACCGCCCAGCATCACTGATCCGGGGATGGTAGGACGGAGCGGCGCTGAGTCCGAGGTTGGTGAACACAATTCCGGCGGCATTGATACTGGCCCAGGTCGTCATGCCTGCGAACCGGTCGCGCACGTACACTTCACCCTGGGAAG
Source organism: Verrucomicrobiia bacterium (assembly GCA_035279985.1). Lineage (GTDB taxonomy): Bacteria > Verrucomicrobiota > Verrucomicrobiia > Limisphaerales > UBA11358 > UBA11358. The sequence goes on along the minus strand of DATEGR010000393.1, from coordinate 9,316 downwards.
TGGCCGGCACACCGGAAACCAGATTAGTTGCAGAACTGAAAAACGCCACGTACCGGCCGTCCGGCGTCAGGACCGGTGTGGCCATGGCCGCGCTCGTTCCCGCGGCTCCCACACTGATCAGCCAGGTCGTTTGTGTAATCAGATCCCGGACGAAAACATCGGGGATTCCGTTGTTGTCGCCCGCCACCAGATTGTTGGCGCTGCTGATGAAAGCCACCGAGGTGCCGTCCGGCGTGATGGCCGGGTCCGTGGAAGGACCATTGGCAAAGCCTCCGTCCGCGGCCACGCTGATGAGTCGCGTAATGCCAGTGTAAGTATCGCGCAAGAAAATGTCGGTGACGCCGTTCGTGTCGCCCGGGATGAGGTCACTGGCGTCGCTTTGGAACACCACGTACCGGCCATTGGCGGAGACCTGGCCGAGGATCGAGTTGTCATTACCACCGGTGCCGTTGGTATTGGCGCTGATTAGAACCGTGGTATTGGCCGTGCGATCGCGCAGATAAACGTTTAAGGCGAACCGGCTGTTGCCGCCCGGCACAAGGTCATTGGCCTCACTGGAAAAAACCACGTACCGGCCGTCCGGACTGATGGCCGGCGCAACCGAATCACTATCGCCACCCGCGGGCAACGGCACGGACGGGTTCCGCGCTGAAATCAATTGTACCGGGGCTGTGTTGGCCGAAGGAACAAGCACATTGAACGTCAACAGCCAGGCCACCATCATCAGCAACCAGAGCTGCCCTTTGGAGCTCTTGGTTTGTAGTCCGGTTTCCAGTCGGTCCCGACCGATTGAAGCGGTTCCCGGTTGAGCGTATGATCTTTTCATAGTCGTAGAGGGTTCATTTCTCAGCATCCAGCATATCAATCAACATCAATAATAATTCGCATATTGATTAGCGCCGCTATACCACGTCCAAATGAATTGATTGGCGTTGTGAACGACAACGCGGCCGTCGGCATAGAGCAAATTGATATTTACAATTTTTCCGCCATAAGGATGACCACCGGCTGGGTCGGCTGTTTGGGGCCAGGGCTTGCCTCCGCCGTCTGATTTATCTCCATCAAAAAGCGTGTCGGTCATGATGGGATTGTTTCCCACCCATTTATCCGAGGTATGCAGCGGCCAGGGGGTTCCGGTTGACCTAAAGGGAATGGCGGGATTGGCCACTTCAGCTCTCCAGGCCGCAAGCATACCAGGAGGGAGCGTGCTGGCGTTTACTGGCCACCAGCCAGAATTACCGAATCCCAACTGTCGCGGAATATAAACCGAATAAAAGAGGGTGAGATATTTGTGATTGTATTCAATTCCCTGACTCCCCGGGGGGTTGTTCAACGCTACGAATTGGGTGGGATTTGTGATGGTGACGCCGGGGTTGGCATTGACGATGGCTTGAAATTCCTGGGGTCTGACCGGGCAAAACCACATCGGAACCGTCGCTCCATAGGGCACCAGATTGGTGGTCATGGCGGCGTCCACGTCCCAAAGATTGCCGCCTGCGTAACCAATGCTCATCGGGAAAGAGGGCAAACGGCCTTGGTTGTCGCTGCTAAAGGCACTGGCTACCACGCCCCATTGGCGCAGATTGGCAGAGCAACTGATGTATCGGGTGCTGAATTTTGTATTGGCCAGTGCGGGCAATAGCGTCACCGCCAGAAACGCAGTAACTCCGATGATGACCAACAGTTCGGTTAAGGTGAAAGCCGCGCTGCCATTTGTCCGCCGGGCTTTGAAGAAAAAAGTCCTTTCGAAATTGCCAGAGTTTTTACTCATAAACCCCGATCTAAGCTCCTGAACCAACCACATTTAATAATGCAAAATGCCCGAATTTAAGTCAATGTTTATCTGTGGTATCTGGAAATGTGGTGGCAGGGCGCGCAGTCCCCTGCGCGCCGCCATCGAAACACGACGACATGATTCTTTGCTGATTTGTTTGCAGAAGGAAACAAAGGTGACAAAGAATCTTCGTGGTCTTCGCGATCTTCTGTTCAAGGAATCCGCAATAAAATCTGTCGCGCTGTATATTAATCGGAAAAGTGCGGCGGTCTGCCGACACGCCGCTACGCCTTTTCCGCGCCCGCCAGAATCGTCTGGAAATGCGGCGGCTGTTCTTCATGGGCCACGACGCTGATTTCAATCCTCTTAAAACCGGCATCCTCCAGCCAGCGATGCAAATCGCTCTCGGCAAACCCCGGCCAGCGGTCGCCGTAAAGCTCCTGCGCCTCCTCGAAGTTGTGCTTGAGCAGGTCGAGAATCAGGATTTGTCCGCGCGACCGGAGGATTTTGTAAGTCGCGGCAATCGCCTGGGCCGGGACTTCGGCATGGTGCAATGCCTGGCTCAAAATCACGAGGTCAACGCTGTTCGGCTCAATCGGCGGGTTCTGCAAATCACCCAGGCGGAATTCCAGGTTTTTCAGTCCATTCTTCTTCGCCTTGGCCGCGCCAAACGCCACCATCTTTTCCGAATTGTCCACGGCAATGACCTTTTTGCAGCGGCGGGCGAGCAGTTCGCTCAACAGACCTTCCCCCGCGCCGAGGTCGGCCACCACCAACGGCGGCAGAATCCGCAACAGCAGATGCCCGAACGCCTGCCACGAGCGGCCCGGGCCATAAACCCGGTCGAACCGCCCGGCGATCTGGTTGAAATACACCTGCGCCTGTTGGCGGCGGCGGGCGAGGATGCGCTTGAGGTTGATCTGGTCGCCATCGTATTCGGGCAGTTCCTTCGCGCCGCGAATCGCCAGTTGAATGAGTTCCCGCGCTGCGCCGTCGGCCTGCGGGTTCGGTTTGTAAAACGTCCGCTTGCCTTCGCGCCGTGATTGCAGCAGCCCGGCGTCCTGCAACAGCCCCAGATGCGTGGAAATGCGCGACTGGCCGAGGCGCGTCACCTCCTGCAGTTCGTTTACCGACAGTTCGTCCCGTTCCAGCAGCGCCACCATCCGGAGGCGCGTGGGATCGGACAAAGCCCGAAGTGATTTCAGTGCCGATGACATGATTTTCCGGGCGCGTCGCGATTTTTCGAGAAAACCTGTTGACGCGCTTCAATTCTGATATATCATCTTATCCTGATACGTCAATATGACATTTGAACCAATTTAGCCATGAGCAAAAACTTTATCTTTTCCTCCGAGTCCGTCGGCGAAGGCCATCCGGACAAGGTTTGCGATACCATTTCCGATTACGTGCTGGACGCTTGCCTCGCGCAGGACCCGCACAGCCGCGTCGCCTGCGAAACCTACGCCAAATGCAACCTCGTCGTGGTCGGCGGTGAAATCACGACCAAGGCCAAGCTCGATTTCAACGCCATCGCCCGCCAGGCCATCCGCGACATCGGTTACACGCACGACGATGACGTGTTTCACGCCGACAAGGTGCTCATCATGAACGCCATCACGTCGCAATCGCCGGACATTGCCCAGGGCGTGGACGCGCGCGCTGCGGAAGGCAAGGACACCGCCGAGCAGGGCGCCGGTGACCAGGGTTTGATGTTCGGTTATGCGACGACGGAAACGCCGGAGTTGATGCCCGCGCCCATCATGTTCGCGCATCAACTGGGCCGTGAACTCACCCGCATCCGCAAGACCGGCAAGGTCAAATGGCTTCGGCCCGATGCCAAGAGCCAGGTTTCCGTCCGCTACGTGAATGACCAGCCCGTCGAAATCACCAACGTCGTCATCTCCACCCAGCATGCGCACGACGCGAAGCACGAGACCATCAAGGAATTTTGCATCGAAGAAATCATCAGGAAGATATTGCCCAAAAACCTGCTTACGAAGAATACGGCGTTCCTCATCAACCCGACCGGCCGGTTCGTTGTTGGTGGACCACAAGGCGACACCGGCCTGACCGGCCGGAAAATCATTGTGGACAGCTACGGCGGCATGGGTCGGCACGGCGGCGGCGCCTTCAGCGGCAAAGACCCGTCGAAGGTGGACCGCAGCGCGGCGTACATGGGCCGTTACGTGGCGAAGAACATTGTGGCTGCCGGCCTCGCGACGAGCGCGGAAATCCAGTTTGCCTACGCCATCGGCTATCCCGACCCGGTGTCGGTGTGCGTGAACACCTTCGGCACCGGCATCGTGAGTGACGAGGCCATTGAAAGGGCGGTCTGCGAAGTGTTCAGTTTCAAACCCGCCGCCATCATCAAGCAGCTTAACCTGCTCCGGCCGATTTACGCCAAGACCACCAACTACGGTCACTTCGGCAAAACGGACCCCGACATTACCTGGGAACGCGCGGACAAAGTTGAAGAACTCAAACGCGCCGCCGGCAGCGCCAAATCTGCCGCGGCTGCTTCCAGCGTAAAAAAGGCCGCCTCCGCCAAACGCGCGGCAGGAACCTCGGTGTCCGCCTGACAATCTACTTTTAACATTTAACTCTCCACTGACCATGCCAACCATCAAACTTTCACCTCCCCGCACCAAACCCGCCAGGCTGAACGGCAACGGCGCAAAACAGGATTATTACGTCCGCGACCTTTCGCTCGCCGACCTCGGCCGCCGCGAGATTGAGGTCGCCGAACAGGAAATGCCCGGCCTCATGGCCGTGCGCGCCAAATATGGCCCGTCCAAGCCGCTCAAGGGCGTGCGCGTCTCCGGCTCGTTGCACATGACCATCGAGACCGCCGTGCTCATCGAGACGCTCGTCGAACTCGGCGCCTCCGTGCGCTGGGCGAGCTGCAACATTTTCAGCACGCAGGACCAGGCTGCCGCCGCCATCGCCAAAACCGGGGTGCCGGTGTTTGCCTTCAAGGGCGAATCGCTCGAGGAATACTGGCAGTTCACGCTCGAAGCACTAACGCATCCTGTGGCCGCGACGCCCTCGTCGCAGAGTGCAGATGGGCGGCGAGGCGCCGCTGCCACGTGCGGCCCGCAACTGATCGTGGACGACGGCGGCGATGCCACGTTGCTCCTGCACAAAGGTTATGAGATGGAGCAGGGTGACAACTGGGCGAACACGCCGAGCGACAACCATGAGGTTTCCGTCGTCAAGAACCTGCTGAAGAAATGCGCAAAGGAACGTCCCGGCTGGTTCACCCGGACGGTGAAGGATTGGAAAGGTGTTTCCGAGGAAACCACGACCGGTGTGCATCGCCTTTACCAGATGCTCGAGGCGAAAAAACTGCTCGTGCCGGCCATCAACGTCAATGACTCGGTCACGAAATCGAAGTTCGACAACCTGTATGGCTGCCGCGAATCGCTTGCCGACGGTCTCAAACGCGCCCTCGGCGTGATGATCGCCGGCAAGACGGCCCTGGTCTGCGGCTACGGCGACGTCGGCAAAGGCTGCGCGCATTCGCTGCGCGGGTTCGGCGCTCGCGTCATTGTCACCGAGATTGACCCCATCAACGCGCTGCAGGCCGCGATGGAAGGATTCAAGGTCACGACCATCGAAGACACGCTCGGCGAGGCGGACATTTATGTGACGACGACCGGCAACTGCGACGTCATCACGCTGGAACACATCCTCAAGATGAGAGACCAGGCCATCGTTTGCAACATCGGCCACTTCGACAATGAGATTCAGGTGGACCGCCTCAACAACGCGAAAGGCGTCAGCCGGGTGAACATCAAACCGCAGGTGGATCGTTACGACCTGCCCGGTGGCCGTGCCATTTACCTGCTGGCCGAAGGCCGGCTGGTGAACCTCGGCTGCGCCGAAGGCCATCCCAGCTTTGTCATGTCAAATTCGTTCACGAACCAGATCCTCGCGCAACTGGATTTGTGGAAGAACAGGGACACCTACAAGGTCGGCGTTTATCGTCTGTCCAAGAGATTGGACGAGGAAGTCGCCCGGCTGCACCTGGAAAAAATCGGTGTGAAGCTGACGAAACTTTCAAAAAAACAGGCAGACTACATCGGCGTGCCGGTGGAAGGGCCCTACAAGCCGGAACATTACCGGTATTGATTCTGGAGGGTACTGTCCCGCAATACGGGATCAGTGCCCATACATTTGGGCAGCGACGAAGCGCTGCCCTCCGATAATAAAGGCGAACGGAACAGACCGTTCGCCTTTTGCATTGGCAGAGTTTTATGGGGATGGCATGGTGAGCTCACATAATCTCATGCGACCGCTCATCTGTTGTTCGATTCTGGTTTCCGGGGCCATCTTCCTGCCGGCGGGCGTTCCCGTTCGGGCGGCAGATGCGACCACGGTAACCAATGCTCCTCTCCGCCGGACCGATCCCCACGGCAATCCCATCCGCCGTGCGCCGACCGGCCACATTTCGAACTACGACGAATCCAAGGTCGGCACCTACGCTCTGCCTGATCCACTCGTGCTGGCGGATGGCAAACCCGTGCGCGACGCCGAAACCTGGTTCAAGGTGCGCCGGCCTGAATTGCTCAAGTTTTATGCCGAGGACATCTACGGGCGCGTCCCGGCCAACGCACCGAAGGCGACCTTCAAGGTCGTCGAGGTCGACACCAACGCGCTCGGCGGACTGGCGATTCACAAGGACGTTGAGATCCGGTTCGGCAAGACGAGCAACGCGCCGGTTGCCCGTCTCCACATCTACCTGCCGGCCAACACCACCGGGCCGTTGCCGTTGCTGTTGCACATTGTATTCTTTTCCAATCCGCCTTTTCCTGACCGGAACGACAACCCAGCCATGGCGGGCCTGCGGCGGCGTTTCAATGAGGCCGGCCCGATTACCAATATTTTCGCGCACGGCTACGGCTACGCCACGTTTCGCTACACCGACATTCAACCGGACAATTCGAACACGTATCATTCCGGTGTCATCGGCCTGACCCTCAAGCCGGGCCAGGCCAAACCCGCGCCGGACGAATGGGGCACCATCAGCGCGTGGGCCTGGGGCGCCAGCCGGGTGCTGGACTATCTTGAAACCGACCGGTCGGTGGACGCCCGGCGCGTCGCCCTGATCGGCCATTCGCGCCTCGGCAAGACGGTGTTGTTGGCGGGCGCGCGCGATCCGCGGTTCGCACTCATTTTCTCCAGTTGCGCCGGCGAAATGGGTTCCTCGCTCGCCCGGCGCGATTACGGCGAGACCATTGACGACATGGCGGCCAATTTCCCCTGGCAGTTCGCCGGCAATTTCCAGAAATACTCCGGCCATTGGAATGACATGCCGGTGGACGCGCACGAGTTGATTGCCCTGAGTGCCCCGCACCCGGTGTTCATCACCGGCGGTACCGGCGATCAATGGTCGGACCCGCGCGGCGAGTTCCTGGCGGAAGTGGCCGCCGGCCCGGTTTACCGGTTGGTCGGCGAAAAAGACCTCGGCCCGACCAACTTTCCGCCCGTGGACAAGCCGCTCGTCACCGGCGATCTCGGTTTCAATTATCACACCGGCCCGCACGCCATCCTGCCTTCCGACTGGAACGCCTTTCTGGAGTTCGCCGATAAATATTTCAAACCCGGCAAATCCAATTAAACCCGATGACGCGCTGTTTACTTTGTCTCCTGGCCGCGTTGTGTGTGGCCGGTTCGATCCGCGCGGAAAATCTTTCGCCGATCCGGGTTGATGCCCTGACCTGCGAGCACCTCACCGATCCCATCGGCATCGGGAACCGGCAGCCGCGGCTGTCCTGGAAGCTCCGGTCCGATCGTGCCGGCGAAGTCCAGACCGCCTGGGAAATCCGCGCCGCGTCCTCGGTCGCCGGTTTCCAGGCCGAAGCGCCCGACTTGTGGGATTCCGGTAAAATGGTTTCCGACCAATCCGTTCTGGTTCCGTGGGCGGGCAAACCGCTGAACTCGCGGTCGCAGGTTTTCTGGCAGGTCCGCGTCTGGGACAAGGATGGCCGGCCAACCGCGTGGAGCAGGGTGGCATCATTTGAGTTGGGACTGCTTGATCCCGCAACGGAGTGGAATGGAAAATGGATCATTGCCGATTTACCGCGATACGACATTGAACAAGCCACGCTGGCCAAGGCATCCTGGATCAGCGCCGGTTCCACCGCCAGCCAGACCGCCGCCGTCCGGATGGCTTTCGAGCTTCCGACGAACGCGGCTGTTCGCAGGGCCGTCGTTGACGCGGCGGCGGACGGGCGCATTACCGTTTATGTGAACGGCCATTCCACCCAGGAAGGGTTCACCAGCCTCACCGCACCGTTGCACGCAGAAGTCCGGGACCAGTTAAGACCCGGCAAAAACATCCTCGCCATCGGCTCCGCTGCCGTCCGGGCCAACATCCGGCATGACCGCGGCGACGCTGGCCGCAATGCTCTCGCCGCTCGCGTTTTCATCCAGTTGCAGGACGGCCGGCACCTCGAGTTCAATACCGATGGTTCGTGGCAGGCAGCGGTGGCACCCAGGGGTGATTGGTATGCTTCGGACTCCGATAATCCCGCGTGGCCGATGGCAACCGTGCTTGCGCCTTACCCCGCACAGCCTTCGAAATACTGCAACACGACCATCGGGCCGGGCCGTTACCTGCGAAAAGGTTTCACGACGACCAAACCGATCGCCCAAGCGCGGCTGTACGCGACGGCGCTCGGCGTTTACGAGGCGTATATCAACGGCCGGCGTGTCAGCAACGATCTGCTCGCGCCCGGCTGGACCGATTACACGAAACGCGTGATGGTCCAGACCTACGACGTCACCCGGCTGATTCATTCCGGCCGGAACGCAATAGGGGCGGTGCTCGGCGATGGCTGGTACGCCGGCCGGCTTGGCTGGATGGGCCTCGCCCAATACGGTTCGGTCCCGGCGTTTAATGACCAGCTCGAAATCACCTACACCGACGGCTCTAAGGATGTCATCGCCACCGAGGATTCGTGGAAGGCGGGGCCAGGCGAAATCGTCGGCGCGGACGAACAATGGGGCGAGGTGGACGATGCGCAAAAAGCCGTCAAAAATTGGGACCAGCCGACCTTCAACGAATCCACTTGGACGAATGCCGTCGTCGAAGAACATTCCGTCGCGCTCGTTCCCCAACTCGGCCCGCCGGTGCGCGAACTAATGGAGCTCGCGCCGCAAAAAATCACCCGCCGTGGCGGCGCGTGGATGGTGGATTTCGGCCAGAATCTTGTCGGCCACGTTCGCCTCACGGCCCGCGGCCCGGCCGGCGATACCATCACTGTGCGCCATGCCGAGATGCTCAATCCCGACGGCTCGCTCTACACGGAAAATCTCCGGACTGCATTGGCGACCGACCAGTTCACGCTCGCCGGCGTGGGCCGCGAAACATTCGAGCCGCAATTCACCTTCCACGGTTTTCGTTACCTCGAGATCACCGGATATCCCGGAACGCTTAAAGCGAATGACCTCCGCGCCATCGTCGTCGGCTCCGACAATCCGCCGACCGGGACGTTCGAAAGTTCCAATCCCGAATTGAACCGGCTTTACGAGAACATG
>DATEGR010000392.1:0-5596 GCA_035279985.1 Verrucomicrobiia bacterium | reverse complement strand
GAATGATGCCGGCGAGGCAGCGCAAGGTGGTGGTCTTGCCGGCGCCGTTCGGGCCGACCAGGCCCAACACTTCGCCGGGCTGGAGGGAAAACGTGAGTTCACTCACGGCGGTGAATTCGCCGTAGAGTTTGGTGAGGCCTTCGACCTGAACCATGCGGTGGCGTCGGGTTACCCTGCAATTTCGGCGCATCCAAGCTATCAACCCGCCCGCGTGGGAGTAAAGCCCGCAGATTCGTTGGTAATTTCCTGCTTTTGGAGGGACGAACACTGCGAGTCCCAAAAATCCAGGGAAATCGGGAACTCGTGTAACTCGTCCCTCCGAATTGAGACGCGACAGATTCGTTTTGCACCCGCCCGAAAGATTTCACAAAAAATTCCTTGGCAAATTTTCATTGCAGGCGTAGAAACGGGTGGTTCTTTGGAACAACGCAGTCAAATGTCTGGGAACCCGGTGAAAATCCGGGACGGTTGCGCCACTGTAACGGCTACAAATTCCCAAGCCACTGTTCCCCCCTGTGGAACGGGAAGGCGGAATGAGGTTTGAGGCCGAAGTCAGGATACCGGTTTGGCTGTGCTCGTCGCGGTTGTTGTAGCAGCGGTCTGTGACCGTCGCCGCCACAGCCGACTTCTCCGTCAAAGAGAAGGATGAGGCCAGCCTGTTGAACGGTTTTCGACAGGATTCGTGGGATGCCTTCATTCTCCGTTTTGCCGGGGTCTGGAGGTTTTTTCATTTTCAGGCCCCGCGCTGGTCTCTCAACTGTAAAACTGCCCGGCTCTTGTCTGCAAGGGCCGGGCCAAACTGAAAGATCAGCAAATGAAAAAAGTCTGCTTAATGCTGGCATTGGCCAGCGGGTTCGTCATTCCCGCCACTACGTACGCGCAATTTGCCACTGGCGTTTACGATTACACCGAAGGCAGCGGCGTGATTGCCGGTTACAATGATCCGACGGCTGCGTTGGGCGGCCCCTCGACCGAGACAGCGGACCCGACCTATGGTAATTCTCCGGTTGACCCGTTTGATGCGCCGTATCTTTCCAGCCAGATAGTCGGGGTGGGCACCGGCGGTTCCGTAACGCTGCAATTCAATACGCCGATTCAAAACAATCCGGGCAATCCGTTCGGCGTGGATTTCATCATCTTCGGGCACGCGGGTTTTATTGAAGATTTCAGCACCGGCACCGCCGTGGACGGCTCGCTTTATACCGGTGGCACCAGCGATGTGCGCGTATCGGTGAGCACGGACGGCACGACGTTTTACACGTTGAATCCGGCGTTAACTCCCCAGGTTGATGGCCTTTTCCCGACCGACGGAAGCGGTAATCCGTTCCTGCCGGTCAATCCGGCCCTGACGGCGGCCGATTTTGCCGGCCAGGATTTGGCCGGAATCCGCGCCCTCTATAACGGCTCGGCTGGCGGCGCGGGTTTCAGCCTGGCCTGGGCAACAGATGCAAATGGCCAGAGCGTATCATTGTCATCCGTTAATTATGTCCGGCTAACGGTTCTGAATGATGGAACGGCGGCATACGTTGACGCGATTTCAGTGGTGCCGGAACCGGGAACGTGGGCGCTGACGTTGACCGGTGCCGGGTTGTTCCTGCTGCGACGACGCGCGCGATAACATGCGCCTCGGTCTGCTCATATTGTGGGGCCTGGTTGCCGCCTCGACTTGCGGGGCGGCAACCCTGGCTGAGGATTTTTCCAGCAACCCGCTACCGAACGGCTGGAAAATCTTCGGCGATACCAACCTGTTCCAATGGGATTCCACCAATCAAGACCTTGAGGTCACCTGGGACTCGTCGCAAACCAACAGTTATTTTTACCATTCACTCGGAACGATCGTGGCGAAATCGGACGACTTCAGCCTTGCCTTTGACCTGCAACTCAGCGACATCGCCGTCGGTGTCAATTCAAACAAGCCCGATACTTTCGAACTGGCCGTGGGCATCATCAACCTCACCAGCGCCACCAGCACCAACCTTGAACGCGGCATCGGCATTAATGCCGCCCACGGCGCCCGCAATGTTTGCGAGTTTGATTATTTTCCCGATACCGGATTTGGCGCGACGATTTCACCGACGCTGATTTCCAGCAACAACCAGTTCGCCACCACGTTTGCCCACCCGTTCACTCTCGATCCGGGCGCGCTTTTTCACGTGGCCATGACCTACAGTGCCGGCAATCAAACCTTACAAACGAGCGTGACCCGCAATGGCCAGGCTTTTGCCACGACCAACGCGGTGCTGGGCTCAAGCTTCAGCGATTTCCGCCTCGACCAGGTTGCCGTTTGCAGTTATAGCGACGCGGGCGCGGACGGTTCATTGCTCGCTCACGGCACCGTGGACAATTTTGTCGCCACACTTCCGCCGCCGCCGGTGCAAAACCTCACTGGCAGTTTCACCAATGGCGTTTGGCAAACTCAATTCTTCAGTCGCAGCAACTGGCTTTACGGGCTGCAGCGTTCGCCGGACTTGCAATCATGGACAAACATCTCATCAACGATGCCGGGCAACGCGACGAATTTGTTCCTGCAAGACACCAACCCGCCGGCAGACAGGGCGTTTTACCGGATCAGCGCTCAAAGACCATGAACAAAACAGTCGAGAGTCGAAAGTCGAGAGTTGGGCGTCAACCGGCAGCCTTCACGCTGATTGAATTGCTGGTCAGCCTTGCGGTGATTGCGATTCTGGCGGCGATGATTCTGCCGGCCCTGAGCCAGAGCAAACAGTCCGCCTGGCGCGCTCAATGCACCGGCAACCTGCGCCAGCTGGGCATGGCCACGGAAATGTACTGGGACGATAATAAAGGAAATTGTTTCCGATACATTTTCGGCACCACGAACTACGGACAAATTTACTGGTTCGGCTGGATTGGCCCGGGACCGGAAGGCCAGCGTCCGTACGATTTGTCATTGGGTGCGTTACACCCCTATGTCAGCGACAGCCATGTGAGAATTTGCCCCTCTTTGAACTACGCGTTGGCGCAGTTCAAATTGAAGGCCGATGGCGTCGTGTACAGTTACGGCTATAATCTTTACCTCTCCGCGGCCTCAACCAAACCGCCGGTCGCCGCCGGAAAAATTTCGCACCCGGCCGAAACCGTCCTTTTTGCCGACGCCGCCCAGGTCAATGATTTTCAGGCACCCGCCTCGCCCGCGAACCCGATGCTGGAGGAATGGTATTATGTGGACACCAACACGAGTTATCCAAATGGCCATTTCCGCCATGATCAAAAAGCCAACGTAGTCTTTGTTGACGGCCACGTGGGCCTGGAAAAACCGGTGTCCAGTTCAATCGATCAACGATTGCCCGCCCAATTCGTGGGACGGTTGCGGCCGGAGATTTTGGTGGTCCCGTAGTTCAATGGCGCAAATTCAATTGGGGGCTTGAGCCGGAAATGGTAGCATTCGGCGATGATGCGTTTGCGCCTGCTTTCCCTGGGTTTGGCCGGCTTGAGCTGGCTGATTTTCAACCCGGTTGCGCGAGCGCAAAATGACATGATCCCAGGCGATTTCAACGCATCCTATTGTTACACCAACGATGACTTGGGGACGGTTTATCATCCGGAATCGACCTCGGTCAAGTTGTGGGCGCCAACCGCGAAGCAGGTTCGCCTGCTGTTGTTCGATGATGCGACCAATGAGGCTTTTCAGATCGTTCTCCTGTCGCGCGATCCCGATGGCATTTGGTCCGCCGAATTGAAGGGCGACATGGATGGTAAATATTATTTGTACGAGGTCACACATTTGCCCGCGGGGTCGGCCAGGCCGGCGGTTTATCGTGTCAACGATCCTTATGCCCGCGGCTGTTCCGCCAACACTGGCCGGACTTTGATTTATGACCCGCAAAAAACCAATCCCCAGGACTGGGGCCAGGACCATTTCGTCACTTTGAAAAACAACGCGGATGCGGTGCTGTATGAGGTGCATATTCGCGACTTTTCCATCGACAAAAATTCCGGAGTCACTGACGGCAACCGCGGAAAGTACTTCGGCATGGTGCAGTCGGGCACGAAAACACCGGGCGGCGCGGCGAGCGGTTTGGATCATTTGAAAGAGCTGGGCGTGACGCATGTTCACCTGTTGCCTTGCTTTGATTACGCGGGCGGAGACGAACGGCAGAAGGCAGATGAATATACCTGGTATAATTGGGGCTACGACCCGGTTCTTTACAACACCCCGGAAGGTTCCTACGCCACGAGCCCCGATGGCACCGCCCGGCAGAAGGAATTCAAGGAAATGATTCAGGCCTTTCACCGGAACCAGATCGGCGTGGTCCTGGACGTGGTTTTCAATCACACCGCCGCCACCGGCTCGCGCCCGGCATCCATTTTTGACAAGGTGTTTCCGCGTTATTATTACCGGATGGAAAAGTCCGGCCGTTACGCCGACGGCACCGGTTGCGGCAACGAATTTGCCTCAGAAAAACCCATGGCGCGGAAATTCATCATGGATTCCGTCAAATACTGGATGACGGAATATCACGTGGACGGGTTCCGGTTTGACCTGATGGGAGTCTTGGACCGCGAAACCATGCTGGAGGTGTATCGCGAGGCCAAAAAAATCAATCCCAGCGCCATCATTTATGGCGAAGGCTGGCAGATGGAACGCGTGTTGCCGGCCGATGAAATGATGACGCAGGCCAACGTGCGGGGCACAGGCATCGCCGCCTTCAACGACGGCATCCGTGATAACATCAAGGGAGACAATGCAAACGCTCGCGAAACCGGATTCGTCCAGGGAGCCGGACCGCCAGTCGGCGGCATGGCCAGATTTCACCTGGAAATCAAGGGCCAGAGCACCGGCAAGGGCGGGCAAGGCATCGAAGTCTTTTCGCCGAACGAGACGATCAATTACGACTCCGCCCATGATGACCTTTGTCTCCGGGACAAGCTGTGGTTGTCGGCGCCCGAAGTGCCGGAGGCCATGCGCATCAGCATGGACAAGCTGGCCGCCGGTATTGTGCTGACCGCCCAGGGAGTTCCCTTCATCCACGCCGGTGACGAATTTCTACGTTCCAAGAACCTCAATTCCAACAGCTACAACGACAACGACCCGCGCGTGAATCCGATAGACTGGTCGCTCAAGGACCGGCACAAGGACGTTTTCAATTTCTACCGGGGCCTCATTACCTTGCGACGCGCGCATCCCGCCTTCCGCATGACGGACCGGGCGCGCGTGGACGAGGCCTTGGAGTTCGCGACCGCCGTGCCCGCGAACGTCGTCGAATATGTGCTCAAGAACCATGCGAACGGTGACGACTGGAGGACCATCCTGGTGATTTACAACGGCAACCCGGAGCCGAAAGAGTTAAGCGTGACCGGCGATTGGGCCGTCGTGGCAAACGACCAAGCGGCGGGCACGGAGACAGTGGAAACGGCGACCGACAAAATCCGCGTTGCGCCATTTTCACTCGTGGTAGCTCATACTGATGGCCCGTATCGGCTCGACGCGAACCATTACTGACTTTCGCATAATATAGTGACAGTTGGTTCAGAACAATTGAGCCTGTTTCCAGAAGGATTCCACGAGAGTTGGACGCCGGCGCATCCGGCCCAGCGCCTTGCGCGCCGCCCAACTCAGTTGGGCAAAGTCCTTCGG
>DATEGR010000391.1:0-7841 GCA_035279985.1 Verrucomicrobiia bacterium | reverse complement strand
ACGGCAAAAAAGTGACCGAACAAAACGTCCGCGCGCTGGCCAACTGGCAGCCGAATGCCGTACGGACCGAGGAAATTCCCTTCATCGTCGCGCGCATTGTGTTGCAGGATTTTACCGGCGTCCCGCTGCTGGTGGATCTGGCGGCCATGCGCTCCGCCGTGGCGCGCCTGGGCAAGAATCCCAAAATCATCGAGCCGCTGGTGCCGGTGGATCTGGTGGTGGACCATTCGGTCCAGGTGGACGTAAACGGTTCGTCCGACGCGTTCGCCCGCAACCTCGAAATTGAATTCCATCGCAACCGCGAGCGCTAGCAATTTCTTAAATGGGGCATGCAGGCGTTCGACACCTTCAAGGTTGTGCCGCCCGGAATCGGCATCGTCCATCAGGTTAACCTGGAATATCTGGCCAAAGGTGTTTTGAGGAGCGGCGACGCCTCGTCGCCGTCTGGAACTGCGACGGTGGCGTCGCAGCCACTGTATTACCCCGATACGCTGGTGGGTACCGACTCGCACACGACCATGATCAACGGACTGGGCATTGTGGGGTGGGGCGTCGGCGGCATCGAAGCCGAGGCCGGCATGCTGGGCCAGCCGGTTTATTTTCTCACGCCGGATGTTGTGGGCGTTCACCTGACCGGCGCCTTGCGCGAAGGTGTCACGGCGACCGACCTCGCGCTCACAGTAACGCAGCTGCTCCGGAAGGCGAAGGTCGTCGGTAAATTTGTGGAATTTTTTGGTCCCGGTGCGGCGGCGTTGCCGGTGGTGGACCGCGCGACCATTGGCAACATGGCGCCCGAATATGGCGCGACGATGGGTTTCTTCCCGATTGACGGGGAATGTGTGAATTATCTCCGCGCCACCGGCCGCAGCGAGGAACATTGCCGCGCCTACGAAAATTATTACAAGGCGCAGGGTCTTTGGGGCATTCCAAAGCAGGGCGACATTGCCTATTCGCAGGAACTGGAACTCGACCTGGGCACGGTGTTGCCGAGCGTGGCCGGTCCGAAACGCCCGCAGGACCGCATTGAATTGCCAAAACTGAAGGAGAGCTTCACCACCACCTTCAGCAAGCCCGTCGCGGAAAGTGGCTTCGGTATGATGCCGGAGGAGTTGGGGAAGACTTTTCTCGTTTCCAGCAACGGCCAATCCGCCAATGGCGGCGGCAGTCAGGAACCGGTTTCGGACCAAAAGGCCAGGTCGCAAAATACCAATCCGCAGACGGAAACCGAAATGGCGAACAATCATCCGACACCCGATCACGTCGCGGCGCGGGGCCGGGCGCTAAAGAGTGAAATTCGCAATGGCTCGGTGCTGATTGCGGCCATCACCAGTTGCACCAACACGTCGAATCCCAGTGTGATGCTCGCCGCCGGGTTGCTGGCCAAGAAGGCCGTGGAACGCGGCCTGACGGTGGACCCGATCGTCAAGGCCTCGCTCGCGCCCGGCTCCCGTGTCGTCAGCGATTATTTGACCAGGACCGGCTTGCAGCCGTATCTCGACCGGCTCGGCTTCAACCTCGTCGGTTACGGTTGCACGACGTGCATTGGTAATTCCGGCCCGCTCGCCGCGGCGGTGGAGGAGGCCATTGTCAAAAACAACGTGGTGGCTGCGGCGGTGTTGTCGGGTAACCGTAATTTCGAGGCGCGCATTCACCAGAACATCAAGGCGAACTTTCTCATGTCGCCGCCGCTCGTCGTCGCCTTTGCGCTCGCCGGGCGCGTGGACATTGACCTGGCGCATGAGCCGCTGGGTATCGGCAAGGACGGCCGGCCGGTTTTATTGAAGGACATCTGGCCGTCGTTGCGCGAAATCCGCGACCTCATGCAGACCGCGCTGCAACCGGATGTTTTCCGCAAGTTGTACAAGGATTTCGCCGCGCAAAATCCCAAGTGGAACGAAATCCCGTCCAGTGCCGGCAATGTGTATGAATGGGACCGGAACTCCACTTATATCCAGGAACCGCCGTTCTTCGAGAATTTTGCCCTGCAGCCCGGCGAAATCCGCGAGATCAAAGGCGCGCGCGCGCTGGCCATCTTCGGCGACAGCGTGACGACCGACCACATTTCGCCGGCCGGTTCCATCAAGAAAACTTCGCCCGCCGGTAAATATCTGATGGAACACGGCGTCGAACCGGCCGACTTCAACAGCTACGGCTCGCGCCGGGGCAACGACCGGGTGATGACGCGCGGAACATTCGCTAATGTGCGAATCAAGAACCTGATGGTGCCCGGTGTTGAAGGCGGCGTGACGAAATATTGTGGTGGTGGCGACGCCTCGTCGCCAAGTCAAGCCGGCGGCGAGGGCGCCGCAGCCACGATGCCGATTTACGATGCGGCAATGAAATATCAACAGGAAGGTACGCCGCTCGTGGTTCTGGCGGGGCAGGAGTACGGTACCGGTTCATCTCGCGACTGGGCGGCGAAGGGTACTAACCTGCTCGGCGTGAAGGCCGTCGTGGCCCAGAGCTTTGAACGGATTCACCGCAGCAACCTCGTCGGCATGGGTGTGCTGCCGCTGCAATTCAAGGATGATATGAACGCACAAAGCCTGAAGCTCGACGGCACGGAGACCTACGACGTTGTCGGCCTCGGCGCGAACCTGAAGCCGCAGCAGGACCTGACGTTGCGCATCACGCGCAAGGACGGCAAAGTGGGGAACGTGCCGGTGCGTTGCCGGATTGATACGCCCATCGAGATTGATTACTACCAGCACGGCGGCATTTTGCCGTACGTCCTGCGGCAGTTGGTGGCGAAGGCGTAGTCCATTAAAATGCAAACGCAACAGCCGGTGACCCCGACGGTCAGGTTCTTCTTCAGCCGGCTGTTTCCGTGGCCGTTCATCATTGCCGGCGCGCTGCTTTCCTGGTTCGGAATTCGCAGCCTGCTGCGAGCCGAGGACAGCGTAAAATGGCCGACGGCGCACGGAGTCGTTCAAAGTTCTTCGTTGGAATACCATACCGGCAACAAGGGCGGCGGAACCTATCAGGCGCATGTGCTCTACAGCTACAGTCTGGATGGGAGTAATTTCAGCGGAGACCGTATTGCTTATGGAGACTACGGTTCCAGCGATCCATCGCACGCGCAAAGAATCATCAATCGTTATCCGGTCGGCACAAAGGTCACGGTTCATTATATGCCCTCCAATTCCGAAGAATGCCTTCTGGAACCCGGCATTGCACCGCAAGCCCTGGTCCTGCCCGGCTTCGGGATTCTGTTCTTTGTGGCGGGAGCCACGATGGCGGTGGCTTTGCCAAAAGTATTGGCTAGAGTATATCCGACGGATCAAATCGGCGAAGCGAACGAAGCCCGGCAGATCTCCTGAATCGGTTTCGAAAGCGGCTGGATAATGATGGGCTGCCATGCTATTGAAAACCGCAGGACGACGATGTCAGGTGCCGGCCGGTGTTTTGCCGCAATGGATAAAGTTATCGAGGACGATGACCGCAAGTCTGGCGGTGGTTTGCCTTTTGGATTGCGGCAGCGGCCGGCGAAGGCATAATTTCAAGCCAATCCAATTATGAAATGCCCGAGATGCAATGCGGTTCTGAGCCCGGTTGAGAATGACGGCCAGGTGGTTGAGGTTTGCCCGGCCTGCAAGGGAGAATGGCTGCACGCGGGCGAACTGCAAAAGCTAGTCGAACACCACGATGAGGTGTTCACGCCGGAAGAAATCGCTTCCTTGGATGCCGTCAACAAGGAAATCTTTACGGCGGAAAAGGACGACCACGATGAACTCAACTGTCCGGTCTGCGGGACGGTGTCGATGGAACATTTCAATTACGGAGACACCAGCGGTATCGTTTTGCACAAGTGTACCGAGTGCGGGGGTATCTGGATGGACAAGGACCAATTGCAGAAAGTGGAAGAAGTCGTTGACGGTTGGAAGGCGGATCTCAACCAGGACGAAGCGAAGTACGGCCCGATTGTTGAAAAAATCGAGGTGGAAGAACAAAAACAGCTCGACACCGCCGTTTCCATTTCCCGTTTCGGGTTGGTAAATTCCGTTCTACGGCGGTTCTGCGAGTAGTTTTTTCGCCACGAAACAGCATATCCCAACAGGATAAGATCATTCAGCCGGCGTTGCGAAGAGAAGCCCGTCAGGGCCGGCATATTGATTTATATTTCCGTGATTCCACCGCTGTTTGAGCAGCCATATTACCGCTTTGGCTAAACCGCCAGGGAAAGACAATGTATTCCTGGCCTTGGGCCGTAGAGTTTCAATTATTTCCCACCTTGAACGTCGCGACGATGGGCCGGTGATCGGAGGCAACACCCCAGTTTGTCAGCGTTAGCACGTAGGTGTCGTTCTTGTCCCACGCCCGTGCCATGCCAGGGCTGAGCAGGATATAATCAATGCGGCTGTAGGTGTCTTCCTTCCCGAAATAATGCGTCCAGGTGACGTTGCGCGGCTCGGACCATGAGTTTTCGGCCGGTGCGTTGTCGCCGTTGTGCTCGGCCGGACGCGTGTCCACAAGCCGGAAGCGTCCGCGGCCGATGATTTCCCTGGTTGAGTCGGAATCCTTCACGTCGTTGAAATCGCCAAGCACGATCAGCTTCACGTTCGGGTGAGCGGCAAAATCCCGGTCCACGATGTGTCGCAAGATCCTCGCCTCGTGCAGGCGCTGCTCGGCTTCGTCGGCCTCGGGCACAGCCCGGCGCGATTTTAAATGCGCGGCGATGAGTGTGAAGGTGAAATCGGGCGCTGCGCGGATGTCGAGTTCAACGAATCCGCGGCTGATGTGGAAACGGCGGCCGTCCAGCAGGAAAACTTCATTCGTGTGCGGGCGGCGCGCCACGATGGGCAGTTTGCTTAACACAGCCACGTGAATGTTCGTGTCCTCGCCGCTCACGAGTTCCCAATACGGAAGGTCCAGCCCTTCGGCCTTGAGCGAGCTGCGTAATTCCAACAGCGCGCTCGGGCCGCCCATTTCTTCCAACGCGAGCACGTCCGGATTCAGCGCGCGGATGCATTCGCGGACCCTGGCTTTGGCGATGGCGGATTTGGGCTGTGGACGCGATTCCGTCGGTTGGTCCAGATAATTCTCCACGTTGTAGGTGGCGACACGAAAAGTGTCGGCGGCCGGGGCAGGGGAGCCTGCCGACGCGACCAGCAGTGAGACGAACCAAAGGGAAAAGCGGTTGCGCATAAACTAACCTTGCCGGTAATGGGCCGCCGCCCGGTAGACCAGGCCCTGTTCATTGAAAAACAGGACTTCCGCCGCCGGCTCGCCGGCATTCCTGCGGTAGTGCAGTACGATGCTGCCGGCACCCGCGAACGCCTCCAGCAATTCAAAGTGTAGTCCGGGATTTCTTTTCAATGCCGCCTGCCAGTAGGCGCTCACTTTTTCTTTTCCCCGCAAACAACCGGAAGGTTCCCCGGCGATTTCGATGATGAGCGGCGAACTCATTTCAAAATCATCGGTATAATGCGAAAGCACGCCTGCAAGATCACGGGCATTCCAGGCCGCAATCCATCCTGCGGCGAATGATGCCGCGAATTCCCGGGTGATGGGCATGACGGGAAATTAAATTTTCGCCGCCGGATGTCCAGTGTTTTGGGGGGACGGGCCGCCATCCTTGTTTTTGGGTTGCTGATGCGGCGACTCTGCCCGTGGATTCCCTTTTGCCAAATTGCCCAAAGCTGCTAGTTTCTTCCCATGCTCAAAATCAGCCAAAACGGCAGCGCCACCCGCGTCGCGCAAAAGGTTGTGGCGGCGGATAAGTTGCACGACATGCAAAGCCGGCGCGATTACCGCGAATTGCGGATCGACAAGGTCGGCGTTCGCAATCTGCGCTTTCCCATCCAGGTGCGCGACAAGGCGCACAGCGTGCAAAACACCGTGGCCACCATCGGCATGTTTGTGGATTTGCCGAAGG
Organism: Verrucomicrobiia bacterium; assembly: GCA_035279985.1. GTDB lineage: Bacteria > Verrucomicrobiota > Verrucomicrobiia > Limisphaerales > UBA11358 > UBA11358. The sequence goes on along the minus strand of DATEGR010000391.1, from coordinate 1,966 downwards.
AATTCAAAGGCACGCACATGAGCCGGTTTATCGAGGTGCTCAACGCGCACGGCAACGTGATTCACGTGGAAAACATCCCGGATATCCTCCGCTCATTGCAGAAGCGACTGAATGCCTCGACGTCGCACATCGAAATCGAGTTCCCCTATTTCATGTCCAAACGATCGCCGGTGTCACGCGGGGAAAGCCTGATGGATTACGTCGCGCGGTTTGACGCCGCGGCCGTGAACGGCGGGATTGATTTCGTCCTGACGGTGAAGGCGCACGTAACGACGCTGTGCCCGTGTTCGAAGGCGATTGCCAAATACGGCGCGCACAACCAGCGCGGGCTGGTGACGGTGGCGCTGCGGTTCACCAAACCGGTCTGGATTGAGGACGTGGTAACGCTGATTGAAAGCTCGGCGAGTTCGGAGCTTTACGCGCTGCTCAAACGGCAGGACGAAAAGGCGGTGACGGAGCGCGCCTACGAAAACCCGGTATTTGTGGAGGATTTGGTGCGCAACGTGGCGTTGAAGCTTAACGCGCATCCGCAGGTGAAGTGGTACCGGGTAGAGGCGGAAAACTTCGAAAGCATCCATAATCACAATGCCTACGCGTGCATTGAGAAAGGCTGATAGTGCCGTCCCCAAAATTTTTGCAGATTTTTATGGCGTATTTATTTTTCTCTGTTAGATTCCCGCCCCTTTAATGGACCGGAAGTTGCTTTGAAAGCCGGAAAATCAATTTTAAGCTGTGACAACGAAGAAGAAAGAAAACCATACACCGCGTGGTAACGCGCCCCTTTCGGCCACGGCGGCGGCCATTCTCGGCCAGCACGTCTCGAAAACCAGGACGGCCGCCACGCCGAAACGGATCAAGCCCGAATGGCAGAAGTATTACAACCGGCTGCTCGAATTGCGCGACCAGTTGCTCCACCAGATGAACGGCCTGGCCAAGGAATCCGCCCAGGAAATGCCGGGTTACAGCCTGCACATGGCGGATTCCGGCACGGACAATTTTGACCGCGATTTCGCTCTGAGCCTGCTGTCGTCGGACCAGGACGCCGTGTATGAAATCGAGGAGGCGCTCAAGCGCATCGAAAAGAAGACCTACGGCACCTGCGAGTTGACCGGCAAGGCGATTCCCAAGGCGCGCCTGGAGGCAATTCCGTGGACCCGCTTCACGGTCGAGGCCCAGGCGCAGTTGGAACGCGATGGCGCCTTGCGCTCGCGCCGGCTCGGCCAGTTGGGCACGATTGACAGCGCGGGGGCCGCGGAGGCGGACGGCGAGGAGGAAGAGCTGGAGGAAAAGCCCAAGGAAAAGGAATAATTTATGCCGCGCGAAATCATCACACTTGAATGCACCGAAGCGCGGAAGGAAGGCAAATCACCGTCGCGCTACACCACCACCCGCAACAAGAAGTTGCAGACGGAGAAACTGGAAATCAGAAAATACAACCCGGCGTTGCGCCGCCATACGCTGCACCGTGAAATCAAATAATCATGCCCCGCCGAACCAATACCGATAAATCGGATCGCCGCGGGTCGCGCCGCACGATGGAAAACCGCACGGCGCGTCCGAAACCGAAAATTGACTTCACCGCCGACGCGCTCGATTTCAAGAACACCAATTTGCTCCGGCAATTCGTGACCGATCAGGGCCGCATCCTGCCCCGCAAATACACCGGCCTGCCCGCGCATTACCAGCGCCGCCTGACCCGCGCCATCAAGCGCGCGCGCCAGATGCTGCTGATGAAATAACCGGCAGCCGCCCTCCGCCACGCCCGTGCCAGGGCGCTTTTTTGTTGCGCCAGTCAATTGCCATTGGTTTGCAGTCGGACGCCGGCTTGATTTTCAGAATTACCCGTGTGATTTTTAAAGCGTGAAGAAAGCATCCACCCCTGCCCACTCCTCCAAGCGTCAGGAACTGTCGGCGTTAACCGGCCGTCTCCGCGGGCAATCCAGAAAAATCACCGGCCCGCGCCAGG
>DATEGR010000390.1:0-8816 GCA_035279985.1 Verrucomicrobiia bacterium | reverse complement strand
AGGGCGAACGTTACGGCAAAGACTTCGCCTACACATTTGCCGTGCCTGCAGGTCAACGCTATTTGGTGCGATTGCACTTCGCGGAAATTTTCGACAACGGCGCCGGCCGGCGCATCGAAAACGTCTATATCAACCAGCATGAAGTGTTGACCAATCTTGATATTTTCACCGCCGCTGGCGGCATGAGCACGGCGCTGGTCAAGGTATTCCCCGGCGTGACGCCCGATGCTCAGGGGAACCTTGTCATCCGTGTCGTTTCTACCGCGGACAGCCCGGATCAAAATGCCAAGATCAGCGCCATTGAAATTCTGAAAGGCGTGGAATGAAAGATTCCATATCGTGGTAGTCCTTCCGGGCGCGTTTTGCCGACCGCAGCGATGAAATTACGATACGGGTGGTCAAACATGAATGAAGTTCAATCGGCTCAATTTGTGATTTAATTATCATTGCCTGGCCCGCTGGTTCATTCGCGAAATCCTCAAACGCGACTTGATTCATCCAGGAGCGCTGCCGCCCGCCGTTCGTATTGCGCAATGAGTGGTAAACCTGCGCCGAAATGCGCAGCGCGCGATTGGGTGGGGTGGGCCAGAAAATAATTGGAGCCTCGATTTCTGGTGATGGGCAAAACGATGCCGGTCTGGCTCGTGAATCAGGTCCCGTTCAAGGTTTCTTCAACTGTAAAACCACGCTGCGCTCGGTCAGTCGCGGCGCGTCCGGCGAGTAACACCACCAGGTTCGAAAATCGTAACGCTTCCCGTTCACCGCCTTGAAATCCAGAGTGAACGTTTGATAAAGCGTATTGGGGAATTGATCGCGTTTCACGATGCGCGCGACGATGACTTTGCCCGTGTCGCTTTCCACAACGGACAGCCTGGCCAATTCCGATTTGTCCCGGTTAAAATTATCCACTTTCAGTTCGAAGTTCGCGCAATACTCGCCGCTTGGCAATTCATCTGTGCCCGGTCCTTTCGTCAGGCAACCCGAAGTGCGGTCCCGGATCGGATCGGCTTCCCAGGCGTTGAGTCCGTCCAGGCGTCCAAGGTCGTGCGGGAGATTGGCCGCCATCCAATTGTGCGCCCCATCGATGGTCACCTCACTCAAGGTCAGCGTGGGCGCACCGGGCACCTGGTTCCAATCAACGCGAAATTCAAGCAGGCCGCCGGAGTAAGTGAAGGCCAGTGGAAAATCCTGAAACTGATTGGTGCGGGTAAAAGAATTCCAAGCCGCGTTCGTGCCGGCCAGCGCGGTCCCGTTTTGTGTCACCGCCAGCGAAACCAGATTCGACGCGGAAGAATTCAACGCGTTGACGGCCATCCGGACATGAACGGTATGGTTTCCAGCCGGCAACGAGGTCAGATACGGACCGCATTGCATCAAACCAGCGCTCGTGGCCGGACCGCACGACCACGCCAACGTTCCAGCCGCAGCGCCGACCGAATGGTTGAAGGCCGGGTCGCCGGAGCCTTTGACGAATGGCAGCAGGGAGGTCGTCGGTTCAGCCAGGGCGCTGACGGGCATAATCGCCGATGTCTGGCGTCCGGCATCGGCGGCATCAAACGGCCCGGCCCACTTCATCCCAAGCTGGTTGGAGCTGTTGCGGTCATTCGACCAGATCGACTGGGCATTAATGAACAGAAAATTGTAATAGGCTGGCTGGTGGTCCTCGTCATAGAGGCACGCCAAATTGCGGGCGAAAATTCCCTTGAATTCGGGGGCATCGGGTCCGCTACAGTTGCATGGTTCTTCCAGCACTCCGTTGGCGGAGGTGAGATGGGCGATGGCGGCGTTCGCAATGGTTTCGGCCTCAACCAGGTAATTTGTGTCACCGGTGACCTTATACAATTCGGTCAAGCCGCCGAGGATGACACCTTGATTGTAAGTCCAGGTGGTTTGGCCGTTGTTCCGACAATCGGTGGTCAAGCCATCGTTGATCAGATTTTGGCCGTTGATCATGCCGCTGTCCTGGAACCAGTGCCACTCGTTGGTGGCCCAGTAGATGTAACTGCCCGTGCCGCCGTCGCCGGGTGTCCGTTGATGCAATTGGACGGCCAGGAGCAGGAAGAGTTCGTTGGGAATCGCGTTTTTGTATGTGCGGGCTGAGCTCCACCAAAGTCCGCCGTCACAATGGCTGTCCCAGGCAGTTGTCAGGTGGGTAAAAATGGTTTTGGCCATTTTCAGGTACGCCCTATGGCCGGTCAGGTCGTAGGCGCGAATCCAGGCTTCCGCCCACCATCCTTCATCATCGTAGGCGCCGGTCAGGAAATTGCCGCCGGAATTGAGGCTGAAGGTGTTTTGCAGCGTCGCCAGATAATTCGTGTCGTTGTTGGCGACGATGTCGTTTTCCAGGGCATCCACGCAATTGGCCGCGTTCCACCAGCCGACCGTGTCCCACAGACCATGCCGGTTGTAATAATGCTGCAAAGCGACGATGGCTGCATGGGTGTCAGCATTGAAGTCCGTGTCAGTTCCATACCCTTTGACTCCATTGGAAGTCAGGACGACCAGAATGGCTGCCGTGACTTGTCTGACGAAACGTTTAGCTGGCATGTTGAACATGAATTTTATCATCGTTGGCAGAAGGATAAAACGCCAGGTTGCAACCCCGGAAATAACAACTCGATAGCTCTGTGGCTGCACATTTATTCTGTCAACCCTGGTGTTAAAGCCCCCTGATCCCATACAAGGACGCCCGATCGACGGGCCGGGCGACAAGGGGGGTGGTGAAGAGTCGTTCAGTTTCGAACACCAAACCAATATACAATGGTGTTATGGTAAACCTGTCCGGGCTTCAACTCCGTCGATGGGAAGTTGGGATGGTTGGGCGAATCCGGATAGTGTTGCGGTTCCAGCGTAAGCGCGTCGCGGAATTGATAAACCCAGCCGCCTTTGCCCGTCATGGTGCCGTTCAGAAAATTACCGGTGTAAAACTGGACACCCGGCTGGTCAGACCACACCTCCAGCACCCGGCCGGTCAAGGGGTCATCCACCCTGCCTGCCAGGCCATACTGGCCCGGCGGTTTGTTGATCACCCAGTTCAGGTCGTAACCGTTACAATATTTGAGTTGCTGGTTGTCGTCGTTGATCCGTGCGCCGACAGGTGTGGGCTGGCGAAAGTCACAAGGTGTTCCGGTCACCGGTTGCAGTTCACCCGTGGGAATCAGCGTGCTGTCCACGGGCGTAAAATCATCCGCCGGAACCGTGAGCACGTCGTGTTCAATTGTTCCATGCCCGGTCAGATTGAAATAGGTATGGGCGGTAAGATTGATGATCGTGTCCTTGTCCGTGGTGGCGCGGAAAACGAGTTGCAGTTCGTTTTTGTGTGCCAGCAAAGTGTAAGTGGCCGTCACCTGCAGGTTCCCCGGATAACCGTTGTCACCGTCCGGGCTGAGGTAACTCAGCTCCAATCCCGGTCCACGCGATGTGACTTCGGCTCTTTTGACAGTCCAAACCACTTTATCGAAGCCGTTGGTGCCGCCGTGCAGTGAGTTCGGGTCGTTGTTGATCGGCAGGTGATAGCTCACTCCGTCCAGCGTGAACATTCCTTTGGCAATCCGATTGCCATATCGGCCAATTAATGCGCCAAAATAGGGACTGTTGGTCCGGTAATTGTCCAGGTCGTCGTAACCCAGGACCACGTCTCCGAAATGGCCGTCCTTGTCCGGTACTTTGAGCGATTGGATAATGCCGCCGTAGGTCAGGATGCGGGCTTCCATGCCATTGGCATTGCGCAAGGTGTAAACCGTCACCGGCGTGCCATCGGGCATTTTGCCAAAAGACGCTTCGCTGATGGTTCCGGTTGATTTAGGCACGGATGCGCAGCCCGTTAGAAAGCCGAAGCTTGAACTGGTGACAAGACAGGTTATCGCAGCGGAGATTAAATGGTTTGTGATTTTCTGGTTCATAGTGGGTGCGGCTACTATGCGGCACGATCTCGGGTGGCTCAATAGCATAGCGTGTGGCCATTTCATGCCACATGACAACGCGCTTTTATCTGCGAACTTATAGGACTCCCATGAACAAAAGCAGTTCGAGTTTCCTCCGAAAATTGATTTGGCTGTGCATTCTCGAACTGATCCTGATCCCCACTGACAAGACCGTTGCCTGGCAGATGCAGCAGGGACCATTGATGACGCGATGGGCAGCTTTGGTGGATACAAACAGTCCGCTGCCGGAGTATCCACGCCCGCAGATGGTCCGAACCAATTGGATGAATCTCAACGGCATCTGGCAGTTCCAGTCCGGTGCCACCAATGATCCGGTGCCGGCAGGGCAGACCTTGTCGAGCCAGATCCTGGTTCCTTATCCGATGGAATCGGCGATTTCCGGCGTCATGCAATATTACGCGTTCGCCTGGTACCGGCGAACGTTCACGGTGCCGTCGGCCTGGGGCGGCAAACGAATTATTTTGCACCTGGACGCGGTGGATTGGCAGGCGACCGTTTACGTCAACGGACAGAAAGTCGGTGTTCACAAGGGCGGTTACGATCCCATCAGCTATGACATCACGTCTTATCTCAACGGCGGGACAAACGAGTTGATCGTGAATGTGTATAGTCCGGAAGACAGCGGCAGCCAGCCGCGCGGCAAGCAAACTCTTTATCCGGGCGGCATCATGTACACTTCAAGCAGCGGCATCTGGCAGCCGGCGTGGCTGGAGCCGGTGGACGCCTCAGGCATCAACCATTTGCAGATCGTACCGGATGTGGATAATTCGCGGGTGCGATTGACGGTCAACACCTACGCCACCAGCGGGGTAACGGTGGTAGCGACGGTGTCAGCCAATGGCGCGGCCATCAACACCGTGACCGGCAATCCGCAGACGGAACTGGACATTCCCGTGCCGCACCCGAACTTGTGGTCGCCCGAGAACCCATTTCTTTATGATCTGCAGGTTTCAACGATTCACAATGGAGTGACCAATGACAGTGTAACCAGTTATTTCGGGATGCGGAAAATTTCCATCCAGATGGTCAACGGTGTGCCGAAAATCTTGTTAAACAACCAACCCTGCTTTGAAATGGGCCCGTTGGATCAGGGTTTTTGGCCGGATGGGATTTACACCGCGCCAACAGATGCCGCGTTGGAATATGATTTGCAGCTGGAAAAGGCGCTCGGCTTCAACGCCGTGCGCAAGCACATCAAGGTGGAGCGGCAGCGCTGGTATTACTGGGCGGACAAATTGGGAGTGATGGTCTGGCAGGACATGCCGAGTTGCAATTCCTACACCGGCAATCCCAATCCCCCACCGGTGGATCCTTTGGACTTCATAGCTGAATTGAGCGCGATGGTCACCAACCACTGGAACCACCCCTGCATCGTCATGTGGGACATTTTCAACGAAGGCCAGGGCGAGGCCGGCAGCGGCAACGGCGTGGGTCAAACCAATACGGCTTATCTGGTAAATCTGGTCAAAACACTCGACCCGTCGCGGTTGGTAAACCAGGCCAGCGGCGGCAGTTATTTCGGGGTGGGCGATGTGCTCGATTCCCACAGTTATCCTGACCCCGGTGATCCTTTCAGTTCCACACAGGCGCCGGTGGACGGTGAGTTCGGCGGGATCGCCTGGCATGTCACCGGCCATTTGTGGAATCCCTCCCAGGCCGGAACCAGTTACCTCCTGGCCAGTTCCCTGGACAATTTTGCGTCACTCTATGACGGCTACATCAATGAGGCCATCAACTTCAAATCCCCGGCCAACGGCGGGTTGAACGCGGCCATCTACACCCAGATCACCGACGTGGAAAACGAATGCAATGGTCTGATGACCTATGACCGTTTGGTTAAGCCGGACATGGACAGAATCTACAGTTCCAACCTGAAAGCGATCACCGGCCAGATGACCGAGACGTCCGTGGTGCCGGCTTCTCAAGTCGTTCCCCAAACCTGGCGTTTTACCACCAATACCCCGGCGGCGAACTGGTATGCCACGAATTTTGATGACTCCGGATGGAACACGGGTTCGGCCGGTTTTGGCACCCCCGATCCCAATGTGACCCCGAACACCACCTGGAACAGCCCCGGCTATATTTATCTGCGGCGCACCTTTAATCCCGGTTCGCTCAGCCTGCAGCAGATCAATGACCTCGGCTTCACGACTTATCACGACGAGGATGTGGCGATTTATATCAATGGTGTTTCTGCCGGTTCCGCTGCCGGTTACTCCACGGCTTACGTCAGCCTGCCGATGAGCCAGCAAGCTCAAGCAGCCATCATTCCCAATGGCACCAACCATCTGGCTGTGTCCTGCTACCAGAGCACTGGCGGGCAGTTTATTGATGTCGGCATTTCCGACCAGCAGCTGGTTGCAAATACCTTCACGGTTCCAACCGATGAAATTGGCCATTGGCCGCTGGATGCCACAAGCGGAACCGTTGCGGTGGATGCCACCGGGGATGGCTACGATGGGACGGTGTCCGGAGCCACATGGAACCCCAATGGGAAAGTCAACGGCTGCTTGAGTTTTAACGGTCTCAATAATGATGTCCAGATTGCCGACCCCGTCGGCGATGATTTCAGCATCGTGTTCTGGGTGAAAACCACCCAGACCACCGGTGGGACCGGGCAATGGTATAACGGAACTGGCCTGGTAGACGGGAATTATTCGGGAGTCGCCAATGACTTCGGGACGGCCTTGCTGGGCAGCCAGCTTGCCTTCGGCGTCGGGAACCCGGACACCACGATTCTGTCCACCAGCCCGATCAACGATGGCAACTGGCATCAATGCGTGGCCACCCGGGTACAAGCCACTGGCGTGATCAATCTTTATGTTGATGGCAATCTGCAGGCGACCGGGACCGGCAACACCAACGCCTTAAACGCCTCGAGCTTTTTGACGTTCGGGCAAATTGAATCCGGTGGCGGTTATTTCAACGGCAATTTGGACGAGGTCGAAATCTTCAACCGTGCTCTGGGCAACCATGAAGTGGCGGCGCTGTACAGCAACGGTGCATTTCCTCAGACGACCCCCGTGATCCTGCAGCCTCCTGCTTCCCAGACCGTGTTCGAGGGTGGCACTGCATCTTTCTGGGCGCAAGCGGTTGGCGGTAATCTGAGCTATCAATGGGATTTCAACGGCTCACCGATTGATGGCGCAACCAATAACACGTTCATACTGACGAATGTCACCTCAAGTGCCGCCGGGACTTACAGCATCGTGGTTGCCAACGCGGCGGGCAGCGTCACCAATTCTGTGACTTTAACGATGGCAACCCTCCCGCCAGCCACATTGTTGCACCGTTATAGTTTTGTCAGAGATGCTTCTGACTCGATAGGCAACGCCAACGGCACGATTGTGGCGCCTAATGGTGGCACCGCTGCGTCCATTAATCACGGTCTGACCCTGTATGGCGGTGGCGGTCCCGGCTATTCCGGATATGTAACCTTGCCCGCGGGAATCCTCACCAATACGGCTTCGGTTACAGTCGAATGTTGGGTGACGCAGAGCGCACAAAATAACTGGGCGGAAATCTGGAATTTCGGTAATAGTCAAAGCCAATACTTCGGGCTCATTCCCTATCCGGTCAACAACAATAATAATATGTCACTGGCGGTCAGAAATGGCGCGGAGTACGACGCCTTTTCAGGCATCCAATTCCCGAATAACTCGGAGCAATACATCGTTGCGACGTTCAACGCTGCTTCTCTGGTGGCAAGCCTGTACACCAACGGCCAGTTGATTGCCTCGGTCACGGCTCCTAACAGCTCATATACCCCTGGCACCTATGGCAGCGGGTCAGGCGGCACGCTCAACAATTATCTGGGACAAGATCCATTCCCGGATCTGCAATTCCAAGGCACAATCTATGAATTGCGGATTTGGAATGGCGTTGTTTCACCCTTGTATCTGGCGGTCAGCGCGGCGGCCGGGCCCGGTATGGTGGCAACCAATTTGACGCCAGTCTCGCTCACCGTCATGGCACCCAATTCCAGTATGGGCGCCGGATTTACTCAACAAGTCTTGGCGACAGGAAATTTCTCATCGGTGTCCGGAGTGCCGGTCACCGGCTTTGTCACCAATTGGAGCAGCAGCAATCCTGGTGTCCTCACGGTAAACAGCAGCGGACTGGTTGCCGCGGTCAACGCGGGCAGCGCCACAATCAGCGCCATTCTTGACGGTGTGAGTGGAACCAGCCCGTCCATCACCGTGACGTCCAGTCCGCCGGTAATCACGCAACAGCCTCAAGCCTCGGAAACCTTGCTGGCCGGCGCGACGCTGATTGCCGGCGTGAGTAATAATGGCAACCCGCCTTTCGTTTATCGGTGGTATTTTAACAACGGCACGAACCCCATCAGCGCTTCCAGCAGTCCCACGCTGACAATATCCAATCTGCAACCGGCTGATGCCGGCAGTTATATCTGCGTGGTTAGCAACCAGTACGGCACGGCCACCAGCTCGGCATTGAATCTCACCGTCATCACCCCTGCCAAATATCAGCAGTCCCTCATGTCACTTAATCCGATTGCTTATTGGCCTTTGAACGAAACCAGCGGGACCGTTGCCCATGACCTGGTCGGCAATTATAACGGAACGTACATTGGTGGTTGCACTCTGGCTCAGTCCGGACCGACGAACTCAATCTTCGGTTCTCCGAGCCGGTCCGTCCTATTTGACGGGACGTCCGGGTATGTGGACATTCCCGAGGGGCCATTTAACATCACAGGTGGAATCACCACGGTTGCCTGGGTTAATGCATTGTCCGTGCCAGGTTTTGCAGGCGTGTTCGGGCATGGCGATGCTTCGTGGCGGATGAGTGTCACCAGCAGCGGCGATCCGGGTGCTTCAGACGGCAACACCCCGGATGCGACCTCGCCCATCA
>DATEGR010000389.1:0-10706 GCA_035279985.1 Verrucomicrobiia bacterium | reverse complement strand
GCGCCACCAGCGGTCCCCGCCCAATCTTTGGCCGTTGCCCTCCAGGCCTGTGCCAAATCCGTTCCGGCCAAAGCGGCAATCGCCTGGGCACAATTCGTTGCCACCATTTCACAGCTGGAGGACAGCACCGTCCGCCAAAGCGCGGCGAAGATGCTGCGATTGGTGATTGACGCCGGCTACGACGATTATCTCAAGGAAAACTTCGCCAACTATCGGAACCGCCTGGAGGATCTGGAACAACTTGCCATCTTCGCCTACCAGTTCAACTCGGTCGAAGACTTCCTGACCCAACTGGCGCTGCTCACCAATGTCGAGGCCGAGGACGATCAGGCTGCTAACCGCGACTCGGAGCAAATCAAGCTTTCAACGATACACCAAGCCAAGGGACTGGAGTTCGACGCCGTGTTCGTCATTATGCTCTGCGATGGATTGTTTCCGTCCGAGCGCTCGTTGAACTCCGAAGACGGCGAGGAAGAGGAACGCCGGTTGTTTTACGTGGCCATCACCCGTGCCAGGAATGAACTTTACCTCATTTACCCCCTCGTGCGCGCCAGCTTTGGCAGTTCCGGCGGCGACGCGATGCAGCATCCGTCACGGTTTCTGTCGGAAATTCCCGGCGAACTGTTGAACGAATGGAATCTGCGGTCGCGCTATTGATGGAGGTGTAGAGTCGAGCCTGTGGCTCGAGCCCATCGGCGCACAGCGCCGACACTACATCGCTTTGCTTTATTCCGCCCGCTGGGGCCGTTGCGATCTGGTTTCCCGCGCATATTGTCCGGCTTGGACACCGATTCCGAGAACCAGCAGCACAATGAAAAGCACGGTTCTGGCCTGCGGCTCAAGCGGGAGTTTTTGGGACACCGCCGTCGCGCCGGCGAGCGAGGACAGGATAATCAGCGCCGGATCCAGCAAGGTGATGGACAAAATCGCGCCGAGCAATCCACCCACAGCAAACGCAATCCACCACACGACCTCGCCCTGCGTATGAAGCACTGCCGGCGCCAAAGTGAACAGACAGTAGCCGCCGGCAAAAAATCCGGCGACAACCACGAAAACACGTTGCAGGAAGACGGAGGCGATGGCGCCGAGCACCCCGACGCCCAACGCAATGACCAGAATCACCCAGGCCGGCTGGCCTAGCAGCGCGTCGCCGGCGAGTTCAAAACCGACAATGAAGCCGACGCACCCCACGAACAGCCAGAACAGCCGTCGGCCAAAAAACAGGACCGCCAGACCAGCGAGAATATTGAGCCACTCCATGGACCTATCTTAATACATACCTGGCAATCAGTAAACATTCAGACATTGAAATTTTTGCAGCAAGAACATTTTCCCAAGCGCACCCTTTGGGTCACCACCAGTAGCAGCCGACGTCAGCCGGCCATTTCAAATAGCATTTAAGCGGACTGACGTCCGCTGCTACCTCATTTTCTCCCAGGCACGCACTTTGCCGGGAACAATTCGAAACAAGGGATGCGGCGTGGGAATCTTCACAGTTGCCAATTCCCGAAACCTCCCGGGATTGCGCTTTTTTAACTTTCGTTTCAAGTGTCGCCATTCCTGGAGCAACTGCCCGCGTGTTTCCTTTAAGCTTCCATCAAAACGCCCCCGGCTGATTTTAGAACCGTCGAATTTGTAGCCGCGTTGCCCGGCTTCTTCATAAACGGCCTTCAAATAGGCCGCCAGTGCGGCGGGCGGGTTGTTCGTGTTGGCAAAGCGGAACAGTTGCGGATGATGTCGATACCCGCGCGTTTCGCCGCGTAAAACCTTTTGCGCCAGCAACGCCTCGCGCCACAACGCCACCAGTCCTTTGGCATCCAGATATTTCGGATGCAATGTCCACAATCGCATAACGCCGGTTACTTCGGCAGGCCGCGCCACTGCCATCGCGCCACATAGGGGTCAATCCGGTCCAGCAGGAAATACGCCCAGCGTTGTTTCATTCTTTGCCAGAACGTGCGTGACTGGCGCCATTCCTCACGCGTGACCCGCCGGCAATGTCGAAGGGTGTCGGCAAAAATTTCGCGCGCCTGCCCCGCAATCTCTCCACCGGCAAAACGAATCATCAACTCGTAATTGATCTGCAAACTGCGCGTGTCGAGGTTGCTGGAACCGGTGTAAACCGCGTCGTCCACCATGAACAACTTCGCGTGCAGGATCTGTGGTTGGTACTCGTAAATCTCCACGCCCGCCCGTAACAGCCGCCGGTACAAACTCTGCGCGGCGAGCTTGGAAAGGTAGATGTCGGACTTGCCGGCCAGAATCAGTTGCACCCGCCCGCCGTGTCGGACGACGCGCATCAAATCGTGTCGCAGCCGCCAGGACGGCAGGAAATAGGCAACCATGAGTCGCACATCTTTCGCGCCCGCCAAATCCTTTCGCAAGGCGCGTGTGAACGGGCTTTGTCCCCGGCCCGGCCCGCTGAACAGAATCTGTTCCGGTGGCAACGTCACGGCCTGTTTGGCACTGAATTCGCGCCAGCGGGTGATATGCCGGTGGCGAAATTCGGCGCGGCCGAACATGTCCTCGAACGACGACGCCAATCGTGCCGCCAACGAACCTTCGATTTTCAATCCAACATCCCACCAGCCATCGTTCACGCCGTCGCCTTCGTATTCCGGCGAGACATTAAAACCGCCGACGAACGCCGTCCGTTCGTCACACACGAGCAGTTTGCGATGATTCCGGATCGTCATCCGATTGAGGGTGATAGGATTGAACCAACGAACCTCGCCGCCCGCCTTCCGCAACGATTCCCAAAAATGGTCGGGCAACAGAAGCGAGCCAATTGAATCTACCAGCACGCGCACTCGTGCCCCGCGCTCACAGGCCTGCATCAACGCCTCGAGGAAATCGCGTCCGAGAGGGCATTCCTCAAAAATGTAAATCTCCAGGCGCACCGATTGGACCGCGGCGTCAATGGCCGCGAGCATCGCCGGAAAAATCTCGTCACCCGCGCGCAACCACTGGTAAATGGGGCCGGTTCCAGTCTGCATCAATGGATTCAGGTTATTGTATCGGGCGAAATTATCAATTCGGATGAGGTTGTTTAGGCATACCTTGATTAAGTGTTTGGCTGGTGTAGTGGAATTAAGTCTCTCAGCCCTCCCTCACCCCGGCCCTCTCCCCAAGGAGAGGGAGAATTAACGCCGGTCTGTTGGCAAATCGTGGGCCGTCAAAATTAACACGCCGGACACATCGCTCTTCCTTCTCCTGGTGGAGAAGGTCAGGATGAGGGCGAGCGTTATTCAACACAAAATCACTTCTAACGTTTGCCTGAATCTGGCATCTAATCGGTGTGCAACGCATCGGAATCATCTTGTCGGGCTGGCTTTGCCTCATGGCCCTCACCGCCCATGCCGCGCACACGCAAGTGCAGTTGCTGTTGTCCGCCGATACAGCCCGGCCCGGCGACACAATCTGGGCCGGGGTGGACCTGAAAATGGATCCGGACTGGCACACCTACTGGAAAAATCCGGGCGAGGCTGGCATGGCCACCAAAATCCAATGGCAATTGCCGCCCGGTGTCACCGCCGGTGACATCCATTGGCCCTTGCCGGAGAAACTCCCGCCCGCCGAAGTCACCACCTACGGTTACCACAGCGAAGTCATGTTGCTCGTGCCGCTGAAGGTTGCCGCCGATTTCAAGCCGGGTTTTGCATTCGACTTGAAGGCAAAAGTTTCCTGGCTGGAATGCAAGGAGGAATGTGTCCCCGGCAGCGCCAGCGTCGAAGCCACATTGAACATCGGCCGGGAAACCAAAAATTCCGCAGCCGCCGCGACGATTGATTTGTGGAAAAGCAAAGTGCCAAAATCCGGCGACAATCTGAAAGCGCAAGCCTGGTGGCAAAAGCCAGCCAATGGCGACAAACGACTATTGATTCTTGCATGGTCCGCGCCGAATGGCGCCACCAAAGCTGACTTTTTCCCCTTGGCCAGCGACAATTTTGATATTCAAGCCGCAACCGAAATTCTTCCTGGCGGAGCTGATGAAATTCACCTGCGGAAAACAGTCCAAAAATTTTCCGGCGCCTGGCCGAAGGAAATCAGCGGCGTCATCGCCATGGAGATTGGCGGTCAACGTCAGGGATTCGATATAATCCTGCCGGTCAACGACCAGGCTCCCGCCGGTGAAATGACTTTATCCCAGGGTGGCACCGGCGTCCCCCCTGTCCGGGCAGGCGAGACGCCGGCGCTGCCTTTGATGCTGCTCTACGCCTTCATCGGCGGACTGATTCTGAACATCATGCCGTGCGTGCTGCCGGTCATCGCGCTGAAAATCCTCGGTTTCATCAACCACGCCCGACACGAACCGGGCCGCGTTCGTACGCTCGGATTGGTTTATGCCGCGGGTGTGCTGGTGTCGTTTCTTGTGCTGGCGGGTATTGTCATCAGTGTTCAGGCCGCCGGACATCATGCCGGTTGGGGAATGCAGTTCGGCAGCCCGGTCTTCCTCGTCTGCCTCACCACCCTCATCACACTCGTGGCGCTGAATCTGTTTGGCGTGTTTGAAGTGACTCTCGGCGGGCACGCCTTGAGTGCCGCCGGCCAACTGGCCTCCAAACAAGGCGCGCCCGGCGCGTTCTTCAACGGTTTGTTGGCCACCGCACTGGCCACGCCCTGCACCGCACCCTTTCTGGCGCCGGCGCTTGGCTTTGCCTTCGCCAAAAGCCCGTCGTTGATTGTGTTAATTTTCCTGTTCGTCGGACTGGGTCTCGCCGCGCCCTATGTCGCGTTGAGCTGGAATCCGGCGTGGCTGAAATTCCTGCCCAAACCCGGCGTGTGGATGGAGAAGTTCAAAGTGGCCATGGGTTTCCCGATGCTGGCCACAGCCATCTGGCTGTTCAATCTGGCCTATGACGATTATGGCAAAAACGTTCTGTGGCTGGGCATCTTTCTGGTGATGGTCGCGCTGGCGGCCTGGATTTTCGGCGAGTTTGTCCAACGCGGGCGTTCCGGCAAGGGCATCGCGGCCGTCCTCGCCTTGATGCTTGTGGCCGGGGGCTACGCCTTCGCCCTCGAAAACCAGTTGCATTGGCGCGAGCCAGTCATCATCGCCGGCACAGCCGGTTCAATCACCGATTCACCGGATGGCATCGACTGGCAACCGTGGAGTCCCGACGCCGTGACGAAGGCACAGGGCAAAGGCCATCCGGTGCTGGTGGATTTTACCGCCGACTGGTGTCTGACCTGTCAGGTGAACAAAAAACTCGCCATTGACACTCCGTCCGTCCGCCAGAGATTGAAGGAAATCAACGCCGTGGCGTTGGTCGGCGATTACACGCATTTCCCTGATAACATCACATCGGAATTGAACCGCTACGGTCGCGCGGGCGTCCCTTTGGTTCTGATTTATCCAAAAGTCGTTGGCGCGCAACCGATTGTGCTGCCACAAATCCTGACGCCCGGGATCGTATTGGACGCGTTTGACCGGGCCGCCAAGCAGTAGGAGACGACGTAATGTGCCCCTAACTTATTGGAGATTTTCAGCTTGTGCCTCGTCACCTCGGCTCCTACAAAAAATGTTTGAACCAAACGCCCGCGAGATGCGTCTGGTATTCTAACGATTTGAACCTGAGGTTAAATTGATGATTATGAAAACTGCATTTGCTCTGGTTGCCGCCCTGACTCTGGCTTCGGCGGCATTGGCGGTGGAAGTCGGCAAACCCGCGCCGGATTTCACGGCTACGGACATCAATGGCAAAACGATTCACCTCAGCGATTACAAAGGCAAAATCGTCGTGCTCGAATCATATAATTCCGACTGCCCCTTTTGTCATAACCAGTACAAGACCGGTGCGATGCAGGCGTTGCAACGCGACCTCGCGGCCAAGGGCGTGGTCTGGCTGCTGGTAAATTCGGTGAACCCGAACAATACCAGCCATCGCACGCCGGCCCAGGCCCGGGCGGAAATGGCCGCGGAAAAAATGGATGTGACGGCATGGATTGACGACAGCTCCGGCACGGTCGGCCATCTTTACGGCATGAAAACCACACCGGACATGTATGTCATCAACAAGGAGGGTATCCTGGTTTACGAAGGGGCGATTGACAATAAACCCGATCCGTTCCACGACCCGACCAAGGCGCAAAACTACGTGAGTGCCGCCATTGACGCTCTGCTGGCCGACAAATCGGTGGCCGTGACCGAAACCAAGCCTTACGGCTGCAGCGTCAAATACGCGGATTAAAAAACCAAAAATTCCGCAGCCGCCGAGGTGAGCCGGCTCATTCTAAAAGTCAGGGCGAACTGATGTTCGCTGCCAGGATTAGAGAGAAAAACCAAAGTCTTTCAAGAACTGTTCCGCCGGCGCGCGGATTTCCACACGTGCTTTTGTAAATGGATCAAAATACGCCAAGCGCACCGCGCGCAGGCCCAGTGGTAAATTGCCTGTGTTGCTTCCATAAAGTTCATCGCCTGCAATCGGCAGACCGGCTTCGGCCAGGTGCACCCGGATCTGATGGGTGCGGCCGGTGACGGGTTGCGCCTCAACCAGCGAAAAATTTCCATGAGTTTTCAACAACCGAAATTGCGTTTCCGCCATTTTGCCATAACGCGCGTCCACTTTGACCCGTCCGACCCGCTTCGGGTCCGGGGCGAGTTTAAGCTGGCAAGTCCATTCACCATCAAGCGGCCTGCCCGACACCACCGCCAGGTACGCTTTCTCCATCTGCCGGCCTTCGAACATTTTGGAATAGCTTTCGACCGCGCCCCGACTTTTGGCAAATAACAGAACGCCGCTGGTTTCGCCATCGAGGCGATGAACGGAGTGGAGGAATTTCAGGCCGCGCGACCGCGCCCAGAAATCCCGGGCGGCGATGGACGAATTGATGGCCGCCTGCAGATTGCGCGCGGTCTTCTGCCACGAAACGGGCACCAGCATCCACCCGCGTGGCTTGTCCACCGCCACGACCGAGCGATCCTCATAAAGAATCGGAATAGGTTCGCAGTCCGGCAGTTCGATGAAATGGGGTTTGGCCATGGGCAGATAGAATCCACAGAATGCGCCAATTGCACAAATTTTTATCGGTGGAGGCAGGGGGCGACTGGCCGGTGCGGCTGAGACCAAAGCGGAACTTCGGCGGAGTGGACCTGGTTTACCAAACCGGTGGCCATTGAATTTCATTTCTGGCCGGTTTGACGCCATGGTGGAATCCCGTTTCGTCTTGATAGCCGGTCCGCACCTCAATCCGGACCGCCTTGCACAATTTCGACCGGACGTGATGAAACAACGCCCCCGGTGGGTTTGTGTCCGGCAACGGCTCGTGCATGGTGAGCGCAGGTTCAGGCAGAATACGTTCGCTTGAACATGGGCAATCCCAGCCGGACCGGGTCTTGCGGGTCATAAGTTGGCCATGTTCCAGCTGAGAGTTTTTTACGCAAAGAAAAGTTATTCCTTTTTATTCGCCGGATGTTCACAGGCACGGTCGTCTGGCAGAAACCATCAAAAGCCGCAAACGGTTCACGATGGCCGCTACGGCGTATCGTCGGGGCAGTTCGTTCCGGTTGATTGTCTTACGGCGATTCCGGCCGCCGGCTAAATTGCAACTCGAAATCTTCGATTTACCTGAGCGTGCCGGGCTGGCGCTGACGCCCGCTTTTTCCTCAGTTCCGGCAGGTGATGAGCCTGCTTCCAGATATAGACGCCAATCGCCACGCTGAACGCCAGCACCGAGCCCCACAGGCACAACAGGACGTCCAGTCCACTTGCCATGGTTGACGCCTTGATGACACCGACGATGCCGGCCATCAGACAGCCGAAGATGGCCAGAAGCATCATCCTGTCCCGGCCGCCATTATGGGCGGACAACTCTGTTGCCAGAGTAAACGCGATCACTTCATTGGCGGCACCGGTCCCATCGGCACCGCAGACCGGGCAAGCTACTGGAAAGGGCATCCGGCCGCAGAAAGGTTCGATATCGAAGGCGTACCGTTGACCACAACCACACTGAATCTTTACGGGCATCATAAACATCCAAAGGTTGGTTTTAACAAAAAAATCTTCTCGCATTGACCATGCCAAATGGAATTTCCCTGGAAAACCCGATGTTTCATCCGCATGACGCCGACAACGCGCGTGCTTTTCACGCCAAACGCGCGACTTTCACGCAATGGAAAACTGGATGCAATAAGTGCCTCCGGAAAAATTCGGAACCGTGCCCGACCAACAGGCTAATGCTTGCGCCATTCAGTTTTCGGCGGCTCGGGCAAGCCTTGCGCGCGCAAGGCCGTCCGGAAATGGACCTTGGCAATCTTCGGCAAATTGTCCGCGCCCTGCTCTGTTACAAATTTCTTTGCCGCCTCATCCACCGCGTTGGAAGCGCCCTTGGGCAGTTCCAGATTAAACTGTTTTTCCAGCTTCGCCAGGCCTTTCACAAATCCGTCCCGCGCCAGAATCGAAGCCGCCGCCACCGCCAGGTCTTCTTCCGCTTTGTGGCGCTGAACCAGCTCAATTTCCCGGCCCAATGACATCAGCGCCCTGGCTACCACTTCCTTCTTCGATGCAAACTGGTCGCTGATGGCTTTGACCGGCGGGGGATTCATCTGGTGCCGCTGGCCCATCAGGTTTTCAATCACGCGCGCGTGACCCCACGCCAGGATCGCGTTCACGCTTTTCATTTTTACGTACAACCGGTTATAAGCCTCGTTGCCAATCACTACCGTGTTCACGACGCAACCGGGCGTTTTGCGGATTTTTTCCGCCAACTCGGAGATTTTTTTGTCGCTGGAAATGTTCTTGGAATCGCGGATGCCGGCATCCTGCCAGGCCTTGATGACGCTCTCATTGATGTAAACTCCGGCAATGCATAACGGGCCGAAGAAATCGCCCTTGCCGCTTTCGTCCACACCAATGCGCGGCAGAAGCAATTCGGGATTCAGCACGGTTTCGTAGCCGAGACGCGCCTGTTTCAGTATTTCCGGTTCCAGCAGGAACTCGATGAACTCTTGCGTGCCCTTCCCCTGCACCACCAGTTTGCCGCTCTCGTAAAAGACGATGTTGGCCTTGTCGGACTCGAAGGCAAAGCGCGCGTAAGGGACTTCGCGAAATTTCCAATTACGTGCGCGCAAAGCGGCATCGAGCGCCGACGCCTGTTCGTCGGTCAGCTTGCATGTGTAAGAACTCAGAGGCTGCACGGAAAAATAAATAGCCTCAAAAAGACACAAAAGACACAAAAAGTTTTTACAATGTAGTGTCGGCGCTGTGCGCCGATTACCTCAAGCCACAGGCCCGACCTTACAACAGTTTTTTGCGGCTTTTGCGCCTCTTTGCGGCGATAATTCCGGTGGATGGCAAAATCAAATCGGCAATCGGCAATCGGCAATCGGCAATTAAAAAGGCTCGTTCTGGCTTTGCTCCCTTGGTTTTCCGCCCACGCCCGCGATTTGCCGTGGCGCCGCACGCGTGATCCTTACGCCGTCTGGGTTTCCGAAATCATGCTCCAGCAGACCCAGGTCAAAACCGTGATCCCCTATTGGGAACGCTGGCTGCGGGAATTACCGACCATTGAAGCCGCGGCCAAAGCCAGCCCTGACAAAATCCATAAGCTCTGGGAAGGACTCGGCTACTACACCCGCGCCCGGAATCTACAGAAGGCGGCACAGCAGATTGTTGCAGACCGTAGGAGACGAGGTGACGAGTCTCAAACAAAAACGAAACCAGAGCCTCCTCACGTCGTCTCCTGCAAATTCCCGGAAAAAGTTGAAGAGGTTTTGGAGTTGCCAGGCATCGGTCGTTACACCGCCGGCGCGATTTGCAGCATCGCCTTCAACCAGCCAACGCCGATTCTGGATGGCAATGTCATCCGCGTGCTGACACGCATTTTTGGTATTCCACAAAATCCGAAGGAGAAGGAAACAAACGCGCGGCTTTGGAAGCTGGCTGAAGAACTGGTGGCAACTGCGGCGAAGCATCATAGTACCCGTAGCAGCCGGCGTGAGGAGGCTCATTCCGAAATTGGAATCAGCCGGAGCCTCCTCACGTCGGTTGCTACCATAACCGGAAATTGCTCCGCATTGAATCAATCCCTCATGGAACTCGGCGCGCTGATCTGTACGCCGCGCAATCCGCAATGCGGGATTTGCCCGGCCCAAAAACTCTGCGTCGCCTTCCGGGAACACCGCATTGCCGAACTGCCGAACCTCGACAAACGCCAAACCAGCACGGCCCGCCGCTTTGTGGCCTTTGTCGTTGAGCGGAACGGGCATTTCCTGATTCGGCAACGGCCCGCCGGCGTTGTGAATGCGCACCTGTGGGAATTCCCGAATATGGAAATTTTCAATGGCGGATTAGACCCGAAACTCGCGGCCAAAAATATTTTTGGCGTTGAGCCTTCGCGGCTTCAACCACTTTGCACCCTAAAACATTCCATCACGCGTTATCGCATCACCCTGAAAGCTTTTCGCCTGAACCTCGGAAAGACGAGTTATAAGTGCCCCCACTCAAAACAGATGAAGTCGGGGGCTCGCGGAGCTCGCCCCTCCGAAACTGGCGTCTGGAAGACACCGGCGCAAATGCGAGAACTGGCTTTCAGCTCAGCCCACAAAAAACTGGCCAGCGCGGCGTTCAATTGTATCTTATCCGACCGATGATTTATTTTGACCATAATGCCACCGCGCCGGTCATGCGCGAGGCGCGCGAAGCCTGGCTGAATACCACCGAGCACATCGCCGGCAATCCGTCCAGCCCGCACCAGTTTGGCGCGGC
>DATEGR010000388.1:0-3429 GCA_035279985.1 Verrucomicrobiia bacterium | reverse complement strand
CAGAAACCAAAACAGTCTTCCCCGGGTCAAAATTTGTGCTGGCGAGCGTTTGTAATGTTGCGAGATCCGTCTCCCCGAGACTGGCGATGGCGTTGCCCATTTCCCTGGGCACGTGTTGCTGCACTGCCTTTGCCCACGCTTGTAGCTCTGCAGGATTGCCCGTGCAGACCTGCCAATGGGAATACAATTTGGCCCGCGGCAGCGCTCCAGCAAATTCAAACAGGGCACAAGCGCCGTTGTCGTTGGGTAAGGCAGTCAATTGCTCGAAACTGGTGACCTGGTCAATACCCGGTTTTGGCTCCACGTCAAATCGTGCGGCGATTCGGAAGCGGCGCTGTACCGGGTCGAGTTGCGAGTTCAACGCATCGAGGAAGCCGGCCGGGCCAAGCAGGTAACGGGTGTTGGTCAACTCCCAATGCCGGGCGATGAGATACGCCGAGTCCGGCGTGCCTTGCTGTGTCAGCGCTGCTTGATAAGCCGCCAAATCCTCCGGCAGGCGCGACATCTGGATGATGTCCAACGATTGAATATTGTAATAAGTAAAAAGTTGTTGGGACCATTCAATATTGTAAAGCCCTTCAAGCTGGTCATCGTAGAACGGCAAATGTTCCGGTGAGTGAGATCGCAACATGGCCACGCGATGTTCGTAGGGTTTGTTACGCAGAAGGTCAACAATAGGATTGCTCGCGTACTTTTGCGGATAATTCCAAAAAACAATCCAAGGCAAATCGGCGCGGCCCAAATCCAAAACGAGCAATCCGCCGAGAAGGATCCCGCCCCACTTGCCCCGGCGTCCGGCGAGCGCACCGCTCAAAATCAACGCGAACAATCCTGCGGCCAGTGCGAAGAATAAAATGAACCAGCCGATTTGATGGACGCTGAACGCGGCGATTTGGCCGGCTAGGTTCTCGTCGGGAAAGCCCACCTTTTTCAGGTAGGCGATCAGATTCGATTTCTGCAATGCATAAATCAGCCAGGTCAGCAGACTGCCTGTTAGAACCACGATGCAAGTCGAAATCCAATTTCGGTCGAAACCGCGGGCTTTCGCCCACCACGCTTTGAACTGGGCGAGTGGTGAAGCGGGGGCCGTGGCCGGAATTTCCAAATAACGCCGGCTCAACCCATGAACACCATAGGCAAAAATGATGACGATGGCCCACGAAAGCACGAAGAGAAACTTCATCGGATTGCGAACCGTTGAAAGATGAAGGTAAGGCAGGAAATAAACGAGTCGATAAAACGGTGCGAACGGCGCGAACCGGCCAAATGCCAAAAGCAGTGAAACAATCAACACCCCCGTCCAGAACCAGAGAAATCGCCGGGGGATTTCAGAAAATGCGGAGTTTTGCCGGCGCAACGATTGGGCGACGGCCCACAGAGCCACCAGAATGACCAGTATACCGGCGTAATTGCCAGTGCCACAAAAACGCTGGAAGCCTTGGGGTGAACCCTGTTCACCGTTGGCAAAATAACGATCCCATGACGGGTCACGTCCCACGGCGCCCCAATAATTGCCGCCATCGGGAGTGTCCATCCGATAACCGAACAATCCCGGCACAATGATTCCGAAGGTTTCAATTTTCGGGAAACTCCATTGGGTGGCCCAGTCCCAGTGGTCTGCCTTTGTCTCTGCATTTTGTTGGGTGCCGGCAATGCCTTCAATTTGAGTCCCGACCAGTGATATAATAGCTTGGGTGGCAAAGAATGCCGCAAATACCGCGATGACCGCGATTCGCGCGACACCATGTCCGAGTTTTTTTACCATTGTGCCATTTTCCACAAGAGACTGAAACAGGGCAAAGGTGGCAACAAACAAACTGAAAATGGCGCCTATGTCTGCTGCTTCAACCACATTAATACCGACGGCAAATCCTGCCAAAGCCAGCCGCGTCCAACGGATAAACCATGGTGTCGTGATTGAATTGGAGATAATCAAGGCCAACGCAAAGAAATCCATACCGAAAGCGATCTGATGCGGAGCCGTGCCCCAACAAGCATCCGAAAAAAACGTGGAAGTAAGGGTGGCGGCCAATGCACCCAAAGTCGCTGCCAAGGGTGAGAGTTTCAATTGCCTGATAAAAGTCCAGGCACCGAACCCCAAAATGAACAACGCGATTGGGGTAAGGAATTTCGCATAACCGACCGGACCAAGCATCCAAAAAATCAAGGTGTCAATCGATGGCGCAACTGTGCCACCGCTGCTGCCTATAACGTTCAGGTCATACCAACAGCCCGTAAAACCGGCCGGAAGCTGGCGCCATGCGGCATTTTGTTGACCCAAAGGTCCATCATTGGAGAAGTGGACATAGCCTGGCAGAAAACATTTCCAGAAGAGCAATCCCAGGATGATGGCCAGCAGCGCCAGTACCTCTAACGCATGGGATTTCGGTTTTTGAATCGAATTGACTGGTTTCATAGATGCACTGTCTGGCGAAACGTGCGCATACTCATAGTTTTCCTCCAAACGAGTGTCAAGGCTGCACTGGTAAACCTTGCGAAACTAAATCTTGCCTTTGCCCACCTCCGCCGCGCTAACATAAGTCCACAAAGATGAAGCTGTTGATTACCGGAATTTGCGGGTTTGCTGGGTCAACCATTGCCTGTGCTTTGCAGGACCAACGCCGCGCCGGTGAAGCGTTAACGATTTTTGGCGTGGACAATTTTTCCCGCGCCGGCAGCGAAACAAACCGGCGCACCCTCAAACAACGCGGGATAAAGTTTTATCATGGCGATTTGCGCCTGGCGCCGGACTTGGACGCATTGCCTTCGTTCGACTGGGTGATAGACGCGGCGGCCAATCCGAGCGTGCTGGCTGGCGTGGATGGCAGGACCAGCAGCCGGCAGATTCTTGACCATAATCTTTTGTCCACCGTCAACGTGCTGGAACTTTGCAAACGGCACAAAGCTGGTTTCATTTTATTGAGTACGAGCCGTGTTTACTCCATTCCCGCACTGGCTGACCTGCCGATGTTGGAGAAAGACGGAGCCTTTGCGCTCGATTCCAACAAGCCGTTGCCCGGGGGAGTTTCAGCACGGGGCGTGTCCGAAGAATTTTCCACCATGCCACCGCTTTCCCTCTATGGTGCCGGCAAACTGGCTTCGGAACTTCTCGCACTCGAATATGGTGAGGCATTTGGCCTGCCGGTTTGGATCAACCGCTGCGGCCTGCTGGCGGGCGCGGGACAATTCGGACGAGCCGATCAAGGTATCGTCAGTTTTTGGATTAATGCCTGCTTGCGCCGTCGCCCGCTCAAATACATTGGTTTCGGCAGTCACGGCCATCAAACGCGTGATGTGCTGCACCCGCGCGATTTGGTGCCGTTGTTGTTCAAACAGTTTGATTATCATGGCCAGCCGGAAACCCGGATTTTCAATTTTGGCGGCGGACCGGCTAATTCGTTTTCGTTGCTGCAACTCAGCCGCTGGTGT
>DATEGR010000387.1:0-8072 GCA_035279985.1 Verrucomicrobiia bacterium | reverse complement strand
TCGCCAGAAAGCCCCGCTGGGGATCGCCCTGGTCGCCTTCGCTACGTTTCCGCTTTATTCCGCAATGACACACTGGTCCCACAGTGAGCAGCGCAACCACTGGTTTGGCTACTGGTTCGGGCATGACATGTTCACGCCGCCCTACGGCATCTACCCGGAAATGGCCCGCAACGCGATCGAGTTCGGCGGCACCGATCCCGGACGCTTTGTCCCGACGTACATGATTTTCTGCGAAAGCTTCGTGCCGCCAAGCTGCAAGCCAATGGATCCGGATTTTGATCGCCGCGACGTTTATCTCATCACGCAAAACGCGCTCGCCGACGGCACGTATTTGCAGTATCTCCGCGCCCAATACTTCCGCAGCGCTCAAAAAGACCCGTTATTTTTTCAGGAGGTGCTGCGGGGCCCGGAAGAGCGCACCGACAATTATTACACAAATGCCCTGGCACGCCTGGCGGGCACAATCCTGGACGGACCGCTGACCCGGCGTGGCGCGCGAATCGAAGCTAAATGGCGTAAGGAAGGAGTCTATCCTCCCAGCGAAATTTACATACCCTCACCGGATGATTTGCAGAATTCCTTCGCGGAGTACACCCAGGACGTCAGCCGTCGCGCGCAACTGAACGAACTTCAGCCGGGTGAAGTTGTAAACCCGGTAACCAATGCCCTGGGTCAGGTGAGCGTCCAGGTGGCCGGCCAGGTGGCCGTGATGAAAATCAACGGCCTGTTGTGCAAGGTCATCTTCGACCACAACCCCACCAATGAGTTTTATGTGGAGGAAAGTTTTCCGCTGGATTGGATGTTTCCTTATGAAACCCCGTTTGGCGTCATCATGAAAATCAACCGGCACATCGTGCCGTCGTACTCGCCCGATGTTTTCCAGAAAGACCACGAGTTTTGGAGCCAATATTCCGCCCGGCTCATCGGCAATTGGATTAACTACGACACCAGCGTCAAGCAAATCGCCGACTTCGCGGAAAAAGTTTACAAGCACCGTGATTTCAGCGACTTCAAAGGCAGCCAGAAATTCATCCGCGACGATCACGCGCAACAGGCGTTCTCCAAACTCCGGAGTTCCATCGCCGGCCTCTATGCGTGGCGTCTGGGTGTGCTACAAGGAGTTCCCACGCCACCCGATTTTCTGCCCAAGAACGACACCGAACGGGCGGAGTTGATTAAAGAAGCGGATTTTTCCTTCAAACAGGCCTTTGCCTTCTGTCCCTACAGCCCGGAAGCAATTTATCGGTATATCAACTTTCTGGTCAGCCTTAACCGCATTGATGATGCAATTATTGCCGCCCAAACCTGCCTCGATTTCGATCCTTACAACGATCAGGTTGCCAGTCTGGTTAAACAGTTGGAGGCCATGAAAAAATCGCCGCCCGGACGACCTCAATTTAACTCCGAATTATTACAGCATATGGAGAACGAAGCGCGCGCCAATCCGACCAATTTCGAGAATATCTTGAACCTCGCCGGCGTTTATTATCAAATGCATCAAACGGATCGTGTCATAGAACTCTTCGATCAGGCCCTGGCCAACCCGTATATTTCCCCGAATACCTTGGGTGTCATTGCCCAGTTTTACGCGCAAACGGGCAATCTGCCCAAACTCGAAGGCACGCTTGAAAGATTCACCACCGTCCTCCCCAATGAACCCGAACCGTGGTACGACCTCGCTGCGCTTAAAAGCGTAATCGGCAAAACCAATGAAGCCCTCCAGGACCTGCGCACCGCGCTCGACCTCAACGCTAAACGCCTGAAACAAAACCCGAAGGCGCGCGACCTCCTGGCCGAGGTGCGGAAAGATCAACGCTTCGATCCGCTGCGCAGCCTGCCGCAATTCCTAAAGCTGGTTCCACCCGAATAACCCGCCAGAACCTGTCAGCCGCAGCCCTCGCGGGGCCCTGGCCCGCTGTGTCAGCCGTGGCACATCCCAGTTGCCGGGTGCCGGCCAATAGGTTAGTTTGTTGGCTTCAGAATGTTTTGCATCAATAGGACAGCATGAAGAAGGCAGATTCACACGCACCGAAAGCGGAAGCGGCACCCGCTGCGCCTGCCGCGACGGAGGTTGCCCCGGCCGCGGCCGATACCACCTCGGAACAATTGGTTGAACTCAAAGCCCGTGCCGCCAGGGCTGACGAGCATTGGGATCGCCTGTTGCGCACCGCGGCTGATTTTGAAAATTTTAAAAAACGCGCTGCCCGCGAACGCCACGAGGCCGCACAATCGGCCACGGCCGCGCTGGTCCACAAACTGTTGCCTGTGCTCGACCACTTTGAAATGGCGCAGGCCGCCGCGCAAAATACACAAGCCCCACAAAGCGGGACCGCGGCGCTACAGGATGGCATTGCCATGATTCACCAGCAGCTTAAAGGCATTCTCGCTGAAACCGGCCTCGAAGAAGTGGATGCCAGCGGCCGCCCTTTTGACCCGACATGGCATGAAGCCGTTTCACAACTGGAAACCGCCGACACGCCCGAGGGCCACGTGGTCCAGCAAATCCGCAAAGGCTATAAACTGCGCGACCGCTTGTTGCGGCCGGCAACGGTGATCGTCGCCAAAAAACCCGCCGCGCCTCCCCCCACCCCGCCTGCCGCCTGAGCCATGGCCAAGCGTGATTATTACGAGGTGCTTGGCGTTGACCGTAATGCCAGCGATGAGGACATCAAGAAGGCTTACCGCAAGCTGGCCTTGAAATTTCATCCGGATAAGAATCCCGGGGACAAATCCGCCGAGGAAAATTTCAAGGGAATCGGTGAAGCCTACGAAGCCTTGAGTGATCCCCAAAAGCGCGCGGCTTATGATCAGTACGGCCATGCGGCCTTTGATCCCCGTGCGCGCGCCGGTCGCGCGAGCGGTTTTCACGATCCTTTCGAAATCTTCCGCGAAGTTTTCAGCGGCAGCAGCATTTTTGAGGAATTCTTTGGACGGCACGATCCCTCGCAACCCCAGCGCGGTGATGATTTGCGCTATGATCTGGAGATTACCCTCGAAGAAGCCGTGCTCGGATGTGAGAAGAAGATTTCCATTACCAAATCCGTCCGCTGTGAAACGTGCGACGGGTCGGGCATGGAACACGGTTCAAAGACGCGTGTCTGTCCCACCTGCGGCGGCCACGGCGTGGTGCTGACGTCACGCGGTTTCATCAGCCTCAGGCAAACTTGTCCGCACTGCAAAGGTTCCGGACAGATTCTGGAAAAACCGTGTAAAACCTGTCATGGCGACGGCCGTCACGAACATAATTCGGAAATTAAACTGCGCATCCCGCCAGGCGTGGACACCGGTTCGCGGCTGCGCTCATCGGGGAACGGTGAAGCCGGCTTTCGCGGCGGACCCGCCGGTGATCTGTATGTCATCCTGCACGTCAAATCACACGACTTTTTCCAACGCGATGGGGATGATTTGCTCTGCGAAGCGCCGGTCAGTTTCGTCCAGGCGGCGCTCGGCGCGGAAATCGAAGTCCCGACGCTGGACGGCAAGGTTGCCATCAAAATCCCGGCCGGCACGCAATCGGGCGCCGCATTTCGCGTCAAAGGCAAAGGCGTCAGGAACCTGCAGGGCTACGGCCACGGCGATTTGCATGTTCGTATCCAGGTCCAGGTCCCAATCCATTTGAACGCAGAACAAAAGGCAAAATTGCGCGAATTTGCCGCGTTAAGCGGAGAAGATGCCAATCCAATTGATAAAGGTCTGTTTGGAAAAGCCAAAAACCTGTTCCGATAAATATTCGTTGTTTCAGTTCGGTGGGGTTCATATGCGATTCAATGTGGCAATGGCCGGTCAATCATCAATCATAAATCATCAATCGTAAATGATTGCGCCTCGTTTCTATCTGCCGCCCGAACGCTGCACCTGCGATGAGCTCCTGCTCGATGATCGCGAGGCACACCACGCCCTGCACGTGCTGCGCGTGAAACGCGGCGAACCGGTAGTCGTTCTCGACGGAGCCGGCCGGGAATTTCTGTGTGAAATTGCCGGTGCCTCGCGGAAAAATGTGACATTGCAGGTCAGGCAAAAAAATGCGGTCCCGCCTCCGCCCTGCCCGATCACATTGTTGCTGGCGGTGCCCAGGGGAAAAATCATTGAATCCATCATCCAGAAATCTGTGGAACTGGGCGCGCACCGCATCGTGCCGCTGCTGGCCGAACGCGTTGTGATGCACCTCAGCGAGCAGGACAAAACGGCCAAGCGGGAGAAATGGCAACTGGTCGCCATTGAAGCCATCAAGCAGTGCGGCGCGGCCTGGCTGCCGGCCATTGAAATGCCGATGACGATTGAACAATTCCTCGCACGGGTGGAAAAGTTCGATCTGTCCCTGGTCGGCTCCCTGCAAACCGCGCGCCGTCACCCGCGCGAATGTTTTCAGGAATTTCAAGCAAAGCACGGTTGCTTGCCGCAAACCGTCGCCGTCTGGATCGGCCCGGAAGGCGATTTCACCCCCGACGAATTAAAAATGATTGAAGCCTCCGGTGCCTCGCCAATCTCACTTGGCCCACTGACCCTTCGCGTCGAGACTGCGGCGATTTATTGTCTCTCGGTTTTGAATTACGAGTTGGCCCATTAGGCGGGGAGTCCACTTCCACTGCTCTGGCGCACACCCCGGAATGGCAAATACAGAGGGCGTAACCTACCTTGATTGAACCAGTACCCGAAAAACCCGGCCAAGATGTTCCGGGTGGGTGAGCGTTTGAAATTGGCGCGTGCGTGAAACGTCCCACTCGCCAAAGGATCTGTCTTTTACGGCCTGATCCAGAACTCGGGTGAGAAATTGGGCCTGCGTCAAAAAACTTCCGGAGGTCAGGCCGACGGATTCGCCGGTGGCTTGAATTGCCGAAAAATTGACGTGAGCCGTAATATCCTGTTCGCCGGGGTTGGCCAGAATGTCATCGGCGAGATGGTGGCGAAAATAAGCGCGCAATGTCCCGTGTGGGCGGCTCGGGGAAAATAATTCGTCGGCGCCGAGGCCGTAATCGATGGTCATCAACCGCCCCTGTTCCAGAATGCCGGCGGCTTCCTGCCACCACCGTTCAGCGGCGGGAGAAATTTCGATCGTGTAACCGTCAGGCAGCACACCCAGAAGATCAGATGGCAGATGGCCGAAGACGGAAGGCAACCTCGGTCCTGACTTCTGACTTCCGACTTCTGGTTTCCGGACCTTTGCCCAGATGAATTTTTCACCATCGAGAGCGACCCCCCATTCGAACCATTCTTTCGCGCTGGCGTCCCAGCCGAACCGATGGACCGGCAGGGCATCGAGCAGTTCGTTGCTGAAAATCACGCCGTGAAGCCGGGGCTGGGGGGTGGGAGGTTGCATCGGCTCGACGGAGTCCCGCCCCATCAATTCTGGAAAGCCGGAAGCCCAGCGCACCTGTGGCGCGAATTTCCCCAGTTTTTCCGTTTGCCACGCTTGTCGGCGGGCGGAGGGCTCGATGATGCAGTATTGGATTCGCCCAAAAAGTTCCGGGCGGCCGAGCTGGAGCCAGGTCAGAATGTCTTTTGCCAGGGTCCCATCATGCGCGCCGGCCTCAACAATCCTGACTTCTGACCTCTGACTTCTGACCTCTGGTTCCAGCCATTGGGCAAACTGGAAGGCGAGCAGTTGCCCGAACAGTTCGCCGGTGCTGACGCTGGTATAAAAGTCGCCGCGCCGGCCCGGATTGTCTTTATTTGTTTGGTAATATCCATAATCTGGACAATAGAGAGCGAGCTCCATGAAACGGGCAAAAGGCAAAACGCCGTTCGCGACAATTTCGCTTCGGATAAGTTCAACTAGGGGTCGCATTTTTCAAAATTTGGCGCGGCTCTAGCTTAATGTGCGCACAAGAGAACAGAATTTATGGCCAAAATCGATGCGTTTTTCAACTTGATGTTCGAACAGAAGGCGTCCGACCTGCACATGGCCTCCGGCAATCCGCCCATGCTGCGCATCAACGGCGAGCTTCAGCGCGTGGATTATCCCCCGCTCGAAAATGACGCGCTCAAGACCATGCTCTACGAAATCGCGCCGGATTACAAAATCAAACAATTTGAAGAAACCGGCGACGTGGACTTCGGCTATGAAATTCCCAATGTCTCCCGTTTTCGTGTCAACTTTTTCAATCAGAGAATTGGCGTCGGCGCCGTGTTCCGCCAAATCCCCAGCCGCGTCCTCTCCTTCGAGGACTTTGAAAAGCTCGAAGCGCCACTGCCGGCGGTGCTCAAAAAGTTTTGCATGCTGAACCGCGGACTGGTCCTCGTGACTGGCCCGACGGGCTCCGGCAAATCCACGACGCTGGCGGCGATGGTGGACTACTGCAATGTGAATCGCAAGGACCACATCATCACGCTGGAAGACCCGATTGAGTTTGTTCATGAGAGCAAAAATTGCCTGGTCAACCACCGTGAAATCGGGCTGCACACCAAATCATTCGCCTCAGGGTTGCGCGGCGCGCTGCGCGAAGACCCGGACATCATCCTCGTCGGTGAAATGCGCGACCTGGAAACCATCGAGCTGGCCATCACGGCTGCGGCGACGGGGCACCTGGTGTTTGGCACTTTGCATACGCAAAGCGCCGCCAAAACCGTGGACCGGGTTATCGACGTCTTCCCGGCCGATCAACAAAACAAAATCCGCCAGACGCTTTCCGAGGCGTTAAAGGGCGTCGTGGCGCAAACCTTGTTCAAGCGCACGGACAAAAAAGGCCGCGTCGCCGCGTTTGAGATTCTGGTTTTCAACACCGCCGTGGCCAACCTCGTGCGCGAGGGCAAGACACACCAAATCAATGGTATGATCCAGGTGGGCAAGAAGATTGGCAACCAGCCGTTGGATGACCACATCATGGAGCACGTGCGCATGAAGCGCATTGCGCCGGAAGAAGCGTACGAAAAATCCCTGGATAAAAAGAAATTCCGTCCGCTGCTGGCCCACCCGCCGGTTGATGAAGACGCTGTTTAATTATGCGACGCGCCGAACTGGACCCCATGCTGACCGCCATGCTGGCCTCCCAGCCCGAAGTGTCGGATCTGCTGTTCACCGTGGACCGCCCACCCCAGGTTGAAGCCTATGGCGAACTCAAGCCCGTGGTGCTCGACCCGCCGATCGAGAAGCTCACTCCCTACCAGGTTGAGATCATTGCGCTGAATATCATCGGGGATAACCTCTGGCATATTGAAGATTTGCTGCAACACGGTTCCTGCGACGCTTCCTACGCCCTTTCGGACCAGGCGCGGTTCCGCATCAATATTTTCTCCCAACGCGGAAATTTTTCGATTGTCTGCCGCCAGTTGAACGCGGTGATCCCGACCCTGGACCAGTTGAAACTGCCGGAAATTTTCAAGGAGATTCCCAAGGAAAAGACCGGCCTGGTGCTCGTCACCGGCGCGACGGGTTCCGGCAAATCCACCACCCTGGCCGCCATCCTCAATGAGGTGAACCGCGCCAAACCCGTTCACATCGTCACTTTGGAAGACCCGGTTGAATACGTCCACAAACACGAGATGGCGACTTTCAATCAACGCGAGTTGGGCATTGATTTCGACAGCTACGCCAATGGCCTGCGCGCCGCGTTGCGCCAGGCGCCGAAAGTCATTCTCGTGGGCGAAATGCGCGACCAGGAGACGGTCAAAATCGCCTTGAGTGCGGCCGAAACCGGACATCTGGTTCTCAGCACGCTGCACACCATCAACGCCGGGGAAACCATCAATCGTATTCTCGGTATGTTCGACCCGGAAGAGCAGGAACAAATCCGCATCCGTCTGGCGGATTCGCTGCGCTGGGTCATCAGCCAGCGGCTGGTGCCCAAGGTTGGCGGCGGACGGTTTGCGCTGATTGAGACCATGGGCGCCAACCTCCGCACGCAGGAGGCCATCCGCCTTGGCGAAAGCGAAGGTAAGACCTTCTACGAAATTATCGAAGCCAGTTCTCCTTTCGGCTGGCGCACTTTTGACCAGTCCTGCCTGGAATCCTATGAGCGGGGGCAGATCAGCGAGGAAACCGCCATGCTTTATTGCACCAAGCGCAGCGTGGTGGCACGCGGCATTGACAGCCTCAGGAAATCCCGCGGCGACATGAGTTCCACGGCGGGTATGCT
>DATEGR010000386.1:0-6233 GCA_035279985.1 Verrucomicrobiia bacterium | reverse complement strand
AAATCTGGCCGGCTGGCTGATTGCGCTGATCAAGGGAACCGGCGGCTGGCCGCAGACGTGGGAATTTTTCCGCAACACCCTGTTGAGCGGCGGGCTGTTCACCGCCCTGTTCGCGGCGGCGATGAAACTGACCGCGCCGGCGGAGTCGCCGGTGGAAAAGGAGGCGGGCGCGCGCCCAAAGGAATCCGAGGAAGAAGCGGAACCGGAGGAGGCGAAGGCGTAAAACGTGACAAGTGACGAGTGACACGTGACAGGAATTTCCACTCGTGTCTGAATGCCGTTCCTCCCTGCCACCTGTCACCTGTCACCTGTCACTCTATGAAAATTGGCGTCATTTCGGACACGCATAATTTTTGGGACCCGAAAATCCCGGAACGATTTGCGGGCGTGGACCACATCCTGCACGCGGGCGACGTCGGGTTGCCCTGGATTTTGCGGGAGCTGGAGCGGGTCGCGCCGGTCACGGCGGTGAGCGGCAACACGGACGACGCGGCACTGGGCTACGGTCCGGTCAAGACCGTTGAACTCGCCGGGCGGAAATTTTTCATCCAGCACATCGTCCGGCCGCATGATTTGAGCGAACCTCTGCAACAACGCCTCGCGCGCGAACGGCCGGACGTGGTGGTCTTCGGCCACACGCACCGGCGCTTCTGCGAATCCATCGGCGGCGTGTTGTATTTCAATCCCGGCTACGCGGGCCAGCCGAAGTGGGGAGTGGAACGGAGCGTTGCCATTTTGGACGGTGACGGGAAGGAAATCCGGGCGGAGTATTTTGAGCTGTAAAAGCGCCATTAAGCGCCAACCGGAACGTCGGCTCCGGCCCGGCCGGCTGGACATGGGGCTTGAAACGCGCCGGGTCGAAAACCGGCGCTCCCGGCCAACGAGGTTTACCCAGTGAGACTTCTGAAAAGTCAATTTAAGGCAGCAGCCGACGTGAGTCGGCTCCATTTTACCCGGATTGCAGAAGGAAATTAGAGCGGACTCACATCCGCTGCCACAGTTTTCCAGAGGTCTTCGGCTGTAAATTTGCTTTCGCTGCGGCGCCGCCTTTGTTAAAGAAACCGCGTGCGCAAACTGTTTTGGACCATTTTGAGTTTGGGGCTTTGCGGCTGGTTCACGGCCGCCCGCGCCGACACCTATCAGTTGACGGACGGCACATCGGTTTCCGGCGACATTGTCATGTTCAACGACGGGGGCGTCACGCTCCGGACGCTGACCGACAGTTATACCAATGTGGTTTGGCCGAAATTATCGCAGGCGTCGCTGAAGCAGCTGGCGCAAAACCCCAAAGCCAGAGCTTTTATCGAGCCGTTCATCGAAACGCCGCCGCCGCAACTCAAGAACGAGAAAATCGAAGTCCATGAGGTGTCGCGCCTGGAATTGCCGGCGCCGGAATCCCTGTTCGCGGCCCTGCTGTCCTCGTCGGTGGGGTTTGTCGCGCTGTTGTTGATTTACGCGGCCAACATCTACGCGGCGTATGAAATTGCCATCGTGCGCGCGCGGCCGATCGGGCTGGTGATGGGGCTGGCGGCCGTGCTGCCGATCGTGGGGCCGATTATTTTCCTTTCGCTGCCGATGCGCACGGAGGCCCCCCCGGACGAAACCCAGGCACCGGCGGAAGCGCAAACCTTCGCCGTGCCGGGCGCCGCGGCGCCGGTGGCGGAAAGCCTGACCGCGTCCGGGGTCCTCGCCGCGCCGGCGGCGGGGGCGAGGCACCCCGAAGCCCAGGTATTTCAGCGCGGCCAGTTCATGTTCAACCGCCGGTTTTTTGAAACGAAATTTTCCGGCTTTTTCAGCGTCGTCCGGCGGCCGGCGGAAAAGGACCTGGTGCTGGTGATCAAGACCGGGCGCGCCCAGTTGATTGTCCAGCGCATCACCCGCATCGCCGCCAACGAGGCGTACTTTGAGGTGGCGCAGGGCAGCGGGCGGCAGGAGGTCATGGTGCCGTTCGCCGACATCCAGGAGATTCAACTCAAACACAAGGACGCGTAAGCAGTGACGTGTGGCAAGTGACAAGTGACATGAAGGCCATGCTTGTGTGGTGGGGATTTTTCCTGTCACGTGTCACGTGTCACCTGTCACTTAGAATATGAAATATCGGACCATTTTGATGTTCGGCGCGCCCGGTTCGGGCAAGGGCACGCATGGCCGGAACCTCGGCGTCATTCCGGGATTTTTCCATTGCGCCTGCGGCGACGTGTTCCGCAACCTGCGCCCGGACAGTCCGCTCGGCAAAATTTTTCTGGAACATTCCAGCCAGGGCGAGCTGGTGCCGGACCAGCCGACGATAGAGCTCTGGCGGCAATGCATTGAAACCAGCACGAAAATCGGGCGGTTTCATCCCGGCGAGGACACGCTGGTCCTCGACGGCATTCCCCGCAGCGTGCCGCAGGCCGAAATGTTGAGCGACACGCTCGAGGTGGTGGCCATGTTTTATCTCACCTCCAGCCGGGAAAACCTGGTCGCCCGGATGCAGCGCCGCGCCATCAAGGACAACCGCCTCGACGACGCGAACCTGGATGTCATCCGCCAGCGCCTCAAGACTTACGAGAAGGAAACCAAGCCCGTCATCAATTTCTACGGCAAGAAGCTCGTTCACCGCATCAACACCGATCAGTCGCCGGTGAAAACGTTTTTGGACATCCTCAAGCACGTCGTCAAACTTTGACCGCTCAAAAATTTGCCGCAGCGGACGCGAGTCCGCTCCATGCTTTCGACCAATGAGCCGACTGACGCCGGCTGCTACAATGAAGGAACTGAAAATTGTTTTCATGGGCACGGCGGAATTGTCCTGCGCCAGCCTCGCCGCGCTGGCGGGTGACCGACAATTCTCCGTGGCCGCCGTGGTCACGCAACCCGACCGGCCCAAAGGCCGCGAGCTTAAATTGCAACCGTCACCGGTCAAAACGCTGGCGCAAAAATTAGACCGGCCGGTGCTGCAACCGGCCAAGGCGCGTGACGGACAATTCATCGCGGAACTGGGCAGGTTGAACCCGGATTTGATCGTCGTCGTTGCCTACGGCCACATCCTGCCCCAAACGATTTTAGATTTGCCGCGATACGGCTGCCTGAACGTGCACACGTCGTTGTTGCCGAAATATCGCGGTGCGGCGCCGATTCAATGGGCGATTGCCCACGGCGATGCCGAGACCGGCGTGACCCTGATGAAGATGGACGCGGGCCTGGACACCGGGCCGATCGTGGCGCAGCGGCGCACGCCGATCCGACCGGCGGATGATTCCGCCACGCTCCACGACCGGCTGGCACAACTCGGCGCGGAATTGCTCGGGGGGACGATTCCGGATTACATTGCGGGGAAAATCCAGCCGCGGCCGCAACCGGCCGAGGGGGTGAGCCTCGCGCCGAAAATTAAAAAGGAAGACGGGCGGATTGACTGGCGCCAGCCGGCGCAAACGATTGTGAACCGGTTGCGCGCCTTCACGCCCTGGCCGGGGGCGTTCACGTTTTTATTGATGGAGGGCGCTGCTCCGTCAGTGCCCTTATCGGGAACAAGTCAGGGAAGCGACGAAGCGCCTCCCTCCAGGATGATAAAAATCTGGAAGGCGGAACCAGCGGAAGCATCCGGCGAAGCGGGAACCATCTTGTCGGCGGACAAAAGCGGGATGGTCGTCGGCTGCGGCCGGGGCGCGTTGCGGATTCTGGAAATGCAGCGTGAAGGCGGCCGGCGGATGAACGCCGCCGAATTTCTGGCCGGGCATCCGTTGAAAGCGGGCGGGAAGTTTGAAAGGTAGGGACGGCCCGCCGGGGTCAACGATGGAGAGGTGCTTGCGATTCATCCTCCCCCACCCCGGCCCGCTCCCCCAGGAGCGGGAGACTCATCGCCAGTCCGTCCGCACATCGAGCGCCGCAGGAAAAGCAGTAAACATTGGTAATGGTGTTGATGATATTTTCTTGACATCCAGGCAGGAACCATGTTGGATCGGGTTGAATTTAAAAGGGAGCAGCACCGGGGCGTTTTCACTCACGGCATTTGAAATGAAAGGTGTCGGTCCATGAAAGCAAGGGGCACGAATCCCCGGACCAGGGCAGTCATCATGGCGATGGCGATGGGTGTGGTGATGGCCGATTTTTCCGCCCGCAGTGTGACGGTTTACCATTGGTACAGCATCGGGCCGCAGCCCATTAACACCAAGCTGGGCTTCAACAACGACACGCTCTCCTACAATTTTGAATCGGACAGTGGCCGGGTGACGGCCCTGGCGGTGGATCCGTCCAACCCGAACCATTGGCTGATCGGGGCGGCGCAGGGTGGCATCTGGGAAAACACCAATGCCGGCCCGGATTGGCCCCGGACGGATGCCCAGGCGTCCCTGGCAATGGGGGCCATTGCGTTCGCACCCGGCAACCCGTCACTGGTTTATGCCGGCACGGGCGAAGCGAATTTCCGCGGCGATGCTTACGCCGGCGCCGGACTGTTGGCATCGCGGGACGGCGGGACCCACTGGCAGATGCTCAACACCAACTTTGCCGGGACCTCGTTCAGCCACATCGTTGTGAATCCGGCGAATTCCGGCACTCTGGCGGTGGCCACGGTTCGCGGGGGTGGCGGAGTGGGCGAGGAGGCTTCGGGCAACGGCAACGTTCCCGGCGCCCCGCCGCGCGGCGTGTTTGTGTCCACGGATGGCGGCACCAATTTTTTGCAGGTACTGACCGGTGAGGCCACGGCGCTCGCCGCCCCTCCGAATAATTTTAACGAGCAATATGCCGGCCTGGGGGAGATTTATGGTGCCCCGACCAACGGGGTTTACCGCACGACCAACGGCTGGCAAACGTTCCAGCTGATTTCGGGGCCGTGGGCGACCGACGTCACGTTCATTTATACCAACTATCCGATTGCGACCAACACCGTCATCAATTGCACGAACAGCGGTGTGGGAAACAGCAACGTGTGTTACACGAACGTGATCGTCAGCACCACCAATTATGTGATTGGCACCAACGTCACGACCAATGCGCTGGGGCGCATCACGCTGGCCGTCGCGCCTTCCAATCCCAACATCCTGTACGTGGGCATCGCCGATATCCGTTCCAATTACCTGGCCGATCTCCAGGGCATTTGGATGACGACGAATGCCTGGGACGCGAACCCGGGCTGGACCTTGCTGCCCTCCCCGCCGGTCACCGCTGACCACAAGAGCCTGCCCCGGTTCTGGTACATGTTCGATCTGCTGGTTGACCCGGTTGACCCGGCGGTGCTTTACCTGGCAGAATTCAATGTGTGGCGTTACGACTCGGGCGGTTGGACTTCGCTGGCGAACTGGGGCACCACCCACGTTCATCCGGACCATCATGTGATGGCATGGATACCCCGGGGCGGTCAGACCTACCAGATGTTGTTGGGCAATGACGGGGGCCTGTATATCAGCGATGTGGGGGTATCGGGTTTCTGGTCGAGTTTGAATTCCGGCTTGCGCATCACGCAGTTTTACAAGGGGGCGGTGGACCCGACGGGGCTGAACGTGCTGGCGCTGGGCGGGGCGCAGGACAACTTCACTTCCTTGTACACCGGCGGCCCGGCCTGGCCGGTGATTGGACCCGGTGACGGCGGCGACGGCGCCATTTCCAGCGCCAATCCCCTCAATGACTGGGCGCTCTCATCCGACACGGACACCGACGGTCACGAGGCGACCAATCAGGTGGATATTTTGCGGACCCTGGACGGGTGCTTCAACTCGCCCGGATTTGCGGCGAACACGATCACCGATGGCCTGCCGTTTTCGACGCAGTTCTACGTTCACTTTGAAAAAGCGCCTTACAACGACGACCTGGTGATTGCCGGCACCGCCCGGCTGTGGCGTTGCACCAACTTTTTCAGCGGCACCATCCCTGCCTGGTCCATCAACAGTCCGCTCCTGCTGGACACCAACGGCGCGCCGATACCGGTCAGTGCGATGGCCTTTGCGCCGTCAGATACGAGGGGGCAGATTTACGCCTTCGGCACCGAAGACGGCCAATTATGGATCACCCCCGATGGTGGCGGCCACTGGACCAGCCTGGATCCCGGGAACGCGGTGCCCAACCGCTATGTCAGCGGTCTCGCTTTCAGCCCGGTGAATGCGAATGTTCTCTATGTCGCCCTTTCCGGTTTTAACGGAAGCCCCCCCGGACAGCCCGGCCATCTGTTTGTAACCACGAACGCGCTCGGCGCCGTGCCCACCTGGACGGATGTCAGTCCGCCGGTGGATCTGCCAAACAACTGTGTGGCGATTGAT
>DATEGR010000385.1:0-5751 GCA_035279985.1 Verrucomicrobiia bacterium | reverse complement strand
AGTCGGTCACCTCCGGTTCGATGCGCACGGCGGCGGCGATTTCGCGCGCGGCCTCGGTGGTGCGCTCCAGGGAACTGCCTTCCGGCATATTGAGGATGATCTGGAATTCGCTCTTGTTATCGAACGGCAGCATTTTGACTTTCACGAACCCAATCGCGACCAATACCATCGAAGCCAGTAACAGCACAACCAGACCACCGAGAAAGACGTAGCGCCGGCGCGGTAAGGTGACCAACGGCACCATCAGGCGGCAATAAATCCGTGTGAAAAAATTTCCCACCGGCACAGAGTGCAACGGCGGGTTTCCGGCCTCCGTCACACAGGCCGCGCCTTCAGCGAGGCAGGAGTATTTCCGACCCCAACGCAAAATCCGGATGCTGGCCCACGGGGTAACGATAAAAGCAATGGCCAGCGAGAAAAACATCGCCGCGCTGGAGCCAACAGGAATCGGCCGCATGTAAGGCCCCATCAAGCCGCCGACAAATGCCATCGGCAGTACGGCGGCAATCACCGCAAACGTGGCGAGAATCGTCGGATTGCCGACTTCGTTAATGGCCTCAACGGCGATGGCGCTCCATTTTCGGCCTTTGTTGCCGGGCAGATGAAAATGGCGGACGATGTTTTCGACCACAACCACGGCGTCGTCCACCAGGATACCGATGCTGAAGATGAGCGCGAACAGGGTGATGCGGTTCAGCGTGAAGCCGTAGAGATAAAACACCAACAGGGTAAGCGCGAGCGTGGACGGAATGGCGATGGCCACGATGAAGGATTCGCGCCAGCCCAGCGCCAGCAGAATCAGGAGTGACACGCCAACGACCGCAATGAGCATGTGCCAGAGCAGTTCGTTGGATTTTTCCTCCGCGGTTACGCCGTAATTCCGTGTGACTGACACCTGTACGTCGGCGGGAATAATACGGCCTTTAAGCGTGTCAATTTTTTTGAGTACCTCGTTGGCAACGTGAATCGCGTTGGCACCCGGCCTTTTGGCGATGGAAAGCGTGACCGCAGGTTGTTCATCGTAGCGCAGGCTTCCAGCCTGCGGGTTGACGGAGCCTCCCGGCTCCGTGTTCTGATTGGCGGCAGGGATGCCACCAGAAATCGCAGGCAAGATGCCTGCGCTACGAGCCGCCGCGCCCGTTCCGAAAAAGACATATTGCGAGGGCTCTTCCGCGCCATCCATGATGCCAGCCACGTCGCGCAGATAAACCGGTTTACCACCAAACACCCCGACAACCACGTTGCCGACGTCTTCAGCACTGGCCAGGAAGCCGCCGGTTTCGATCACGACTTCCTTGTTGTTGCTGGTCAAGCCGCCCGCGATATATTGGCGGTTGGCCTGCTGCAACATGGGAATCAGACCGACGGGACTGAGGTTGCGCGAAGCCAGCTTCGCCGGGTCGAGTAGCACCCGCACCTCGCGCCGGCTGCCGCCGATGAGGGTGGTCCCGGCCACCTGCGGCACCTGCTTCACCGCGTCGTCCACCTGCGCGACCAGGCGGCGCAGGGTCAAATGATCGTAACGCGCACTGTGAAACGTCAGGCAGAGAATCGGCACGTCGTCAATGGACCAGGCCTTGATAAGCGGCTGCGAAACGCCGTGTGGGATTTTGTCGTAGTTGGATTGCAGCTTCTGGTTGAGCTTCACGAGGCTGAGTTGCATATCCTCGCCGACCTTGAACCGCACAATCACCAGCGATTGGCCTTCGCTCGAAGTGGAATAGATGTATTCGACGCCGGGGATTTCCCACAGCAACTTTTCCATCGGCCGGGTGACGCGTTGTTCAACTTCCTTGGCGCCGGCACCGGGCATGGTGACCAGCACGTCCACCATCGGCACCTTGATTTGCGGCTCCTCCTCGCGCGGCAGCAGGAGCACCGCGAACCCACCGAGCAGCACCGACGCGATGATGATGAGCGGCGTGAGTTTGGAATCAATGAACGCCCGCGCCATGCGGCCGGCAATGCCCAGCGGCGCGGAAGTTGAAATTGGAATTTCAGCTTTCATGCCGGGAGACAGAGCGAGCTGACAAAATGTTGAGGCTTGTTTACACTCGCCCTCACCCCGGCCCTCTCCCCCGGGGAGAGGGAGAGCGAAGTGACGCCGCTGGATAACTCGCAAGCCCTGGTTGCAACCACCCGCACCAAGTGATTCACGGCAACGAGTATCTGGTCACCAAGCCTGTTCGATGCGCTAGCTGACGGGATAATTTTCTCCCTCTCCTGGGGGAGAGGGCCGGGGTGAGGGCGAACGTTCATTTCACCTCCACCCGCTGTCCATCCGTCAATTGCGAGTTACCTGCGATAACCACCTGTTCGCCCGTGTCCACGCCGGAGACCAGTTCAACCTCGTCGCCAACGCGCCCACCGGTTTTGACGATGCGCAATTGCGCGTGGCCGCCCTTCACTACGAATACCAGTTCCATTTCCCCGCGCTGTAACACGGCCGCGGCCGGCACGCGCAGCGCCGAAGTTTCGCCGACTGGCACGGCCACCCGGCCAAACTGTCCGGCGTGCAGGCCAGGCGTTGGCAACAGGTCGAGTTTGACCAGGAACGTGCGGCTATTGGAATCGGCGGACGGAGCAATTTCACTGACGGTACCTGCGAGTTCGTTACTGACGCCGGACACGCGC
Source organism: Verrucomicrobiia bacterium (assembly GCA_035279985.1). Lineage (GTDB taxonomy): Bacteria > Verrucomicrobiota > Verrucomicrobiia > Limisphaerales > UBA11358 > UBA11358. The sequence continues at coordinate 3,117 of DATEGR010000385.1, read as the reverse complement.
ACCCTCAGCTTGTCGCCGAGCGTAAGCCGGTCAATGACTGCTTCCGGCACGTCAGTTTCAAGCTGCAAATCGCGGGCGTCCTCCATTTCCAGCAAGGGCTTGCCGGGTGCGGCCAGATCACCCACATCGGCATATTTACGGGTAATGACCCCGGCAAAGGGAGCAGTAACCTTGGTATAACCGAGCAAGGTCGTTGCTGCCGTTGCCGCCGCATCGGCCACGCGGAATTTTGATTGGGTGCTGTCGTATTCAGATTGTGAAAGGATTTTCTGCTGAAACAGATCCGTGGCGCGTTTCAAATCGCTTTCGGCTTGCTGGCGCACGGCGATGGCTTGATCGGTCTGTGCCTGGACTTCGCGCGCATCGAGTTGGACCAATAACTCACCTGCCTTCACATCCTGGCCGGGCACCACCCGCATCTGCTCAATCTTACCACTGACCTTGGCTTCAATGACCGCGTGCAATTTCGCGCGCACCGTGCCCACGACTTCCTCCGTGGCAACGCGGATTTTGTTCTCCACCGCGCGGGCCTGCACGATGGCGGCCGGCAGGGCCTCTCCGGCAGTGTTCGCGTTCTGGCGGCTGCAACCGCTTAAGGCGATTGCGGCCAGCAATAGCGTGGCGGTAGTGCGATTTTTTTGAGTCATTTTCCCGGTGCCGCTTGCGCCGGCTTGGTCTCACAGCAACTTCCGGCGTCGCGGCCCACCCCGAGCTTCTTGAGCATGAGTTCCAGCGGGCAAAAGTTGGTAAATGAGGATTGAAACAGGTTGAAGCCGACGAAGGCCGTAAACCAGAGCCAGTAACGGCTGTGATAATACGCCAGCAACAGGCTGGCCAGGATGAACGCGCCGGCAAAGCGGCGGATGAGCATGTGCATTTTCATAGTGAATTTGGTGTTTGGGTTTAATGAAAACTGGCCGCGATCAGCCCGCCCACGACCATGCCGTAGAGAGTGCTGAGGAATGGATTGCTTGTCAACGGGCACGCGCCAGTGGAACAACCGACGAGCTTGTACCAACCGAAACCGAGAACAGCTCCGAGGACCGCACCGATGAGAGTTTGCAGCATCATTTTGGTTGTCTCCGTTGGGTGGTTAAGCGATGATGGTTTCACTGGCGGCCTTTTCCAGCCACTTTTTCAACAAACCCGGCGAATTGAGACCCACCATCCGGTCAACCGCGTTTCCGCCGCGGAATAACATCAGCGTAGGCACGCCGGTAATGTCGTAGTTCCCGGCCCGCTCCGCGGCGCCGTCCACGTTCAATCTGGCGAATTTCATTTTGCCCATAAATTCAACGGCCAGCTGTTCGAAAAGAGGCGCAAGCATTTTGCACGGCCCGCACCACGGCGCGTAAAAGTCCACCAGAACCGGGCCAACGGCCTTCAGCACTTCCGGCTCAAAATTTGTTTCGTTCAGTTCAATGATGCTTTTCATGGCTCCAACTTGTTTATCTTTCTGCTGTTACCGAGCCGGAAGAAGCGGAAAAGTTACAACCACGTTCCTGCGCGTCGGCGCAGGCCACTTCGAGTGTAGCGTGCGGCTCGCGGGATCGTCAAAAGATCAGCGCGAATCGCCTGCAGACGCGTTCATTTCCGCCAAAGATTCCAGACGCGCCTTCAGAGTATCGGACGGTAGCAATCCGGCATAAGCACCCACAACCGTGCCATTTTTGAAAAACCACAGCGCAGGCAAGCCTTGAATTCCGAGACGCTGTGACAAGTCGGGAGCTTCGTCCACGTTGATTTTGACAAACTTAATTTCATTGGTGAACGAACCGGCCAGTTTGTCCAGCATGGGCGAAAGGACTTTGCAGGGGCCGCACCAGGTCGCGTAAAAGTCCACCACCACCGGCTTGGTGGAATGAATCACCTCGGCCTCAAACTCCCGCTCATCAATGCGCGTGACATTCGGCGTGGATTGGTTCAGGGCGGCGGAATCGCCAACCCCGGTGAGGAAATAAAATACGACACCGAACAACGCCCCGTATAGCGCGCTACGCTGACAGTTCGCAATCAATGGGCGCACACCGGAGGAACGCTGGTGAAAACAGCCGAGCACCGCCCCGAGGCCGCCACAGATCAACACGGACAGGATCAATGCCAACATGGCCTGGCTCCTTTCTCCATACCCGTTTTCTGAGAAGCGGCCTCTTTCTTCACGTCTTTCAAAATAATCACTCACCTTCCGTTGGGCCGCAAATGGGGAAAAAGTTACAACGACCTTACCGACCAACGATTCGTTGTGCCCGGCCGTAGGAACCCAGGTTGAAACTATTGGAATAGCCCATGGATTTTAACGCCCGTTTGGCAAAGCCGCTACGCGTTCCGCTCAAGCAGTGCAGAAGCAAAACCTGGCTTTTATCGGACACCCGGCGCGGCAGGCCGCTTTGCAATTCGCCCAGCGGAATGTTCATGGCATCCGACAGATGCCCGGCCTGGAACTCCTGAGCGCTGCGCACGTCCACAATCAAGGCACCCGCTTTTAAATGCTTCCGTGCTGCTTTCACCGATACCAGTCCCAAACGTCTGAAACCCAGGATCAGGGCCAAACCCACACCAGCGATCAAAATGGAACTCCAACTCATGTCCGGGACTTTCTCTTTTCTGGCTCGGCGTGTGTTTCCTTCCAGCGCTGCCGCAGGGCACTGTGCAGCCGGGTGCGGAATGCCACCGGCAATTCGTAAGGCTTGCCTTCCTTATAGAGCGTGATCGTCTTGCGAATGTTGTCCACCACCACCTGGCAAGGGTTGCAGCCGCCCATGTGCCGCTCAAAATCTTTGCAGACAGCAGGATCAATCGTCCCGTCCACATATTCATTCAGCATTGCCAGCAGTTCTTCGCACTTCATGGTGTGTCGTATTGATGCTTTTGAGCCGTCAGCTCCAAAAAAGTTACAAGGCCGGAAAACGTCCAACACCCAACCTCGAATATCCAGAGGCTTCCATCCGGATCACCATTGGAGGTTGAGTGTTCGATGTGCTCTGTTGAAAACATTTTTGTCATATCTAAGTCGCCTAACGGCGGAGGGCATAAGCCAGAACTTTCAAAGCGGCTTCGGCCAACATTTGGTCAGGGCGGCGCGCGCTCAAAGCCGAACCCATGGTGCGCTTGAGTGCA
>DATEGR010000384.1:0-20961 GCA_035279985.1 Verrucomicrobiia bacterium | reverse complement strand
TAAAAGGCCGTTTGCTGCTGGCCAGTTATCGGTGGCGCAAGGTTTGTGGGCGGCAGCACTCATGGCAACGGCAAGTGTGGCGTGCGGATCATTTCTGCCACCGATGTTCCTGATGTTTTTGGCGATCTACTATTTCCTTTCAATCACTTATTCCTTCTGGATAAAAAAAATGGTGTTGCTTGACGTCTTTGCCTTAGCGGGACTCTATACCCTTCGTATATTGGCCGGACAGGGAGCGACTGGAATCGAATGTTCAAACTGGCTTCTTGGTTTCAGCATGTTCTTATTTTTGAGCCTGGCGCTATTGAAGCGTTACATCGAGCTTGAACGGGTCGACCTTATGGGGCAGAAATCAGCCTGGGGGCGGGGCTATTTTACGAGTGATTTGTCAGTGCTTCTCTCTCTGGGGCAGTTGAGCGGTTGGCTGGCAGTGTTGGTACTTGCTCTTTACATCGACAGTGAAAATGTCCGCCTGCTCTATCATCATCCTGCCAGGCTCCTCCTGGCCTGTCCTCCACTGCTCTATTGGATTTCCCGCATCTGGTTGCTGGCGACGCGCGAGCGGTTACATGACGACCCGGTTGTATTCGTATTGAAAGATTGGGTCAGTTACGTCATCGGTATGTTGATATTGCTTTTTATCTGGTTTGCCAGCATATCATGAAGACGGGAAAAAGCAATTCAATCGCTGCCGGTCGGTTTATGCCAAAGCTGAAAGGATTGAAATCTTTGAAGCAGAACGTATTTATTGTCTCGTAAAAAAGTACGGATGTTTCCGGATTTGTCATAGAGGTCAGTCTTGGAGAGAACAATGAGGTCCGGGTCGGATTTTTGAATGTGTTTGGTCTTGAATAGAAATATGTTTGAGGATCCAAAATCACGTTCTTTTTCGTTAATGAGGCCATAGTAAATTGCCGTTTGCACGTCGGCTGCCCAATATATTTTTTCCCCTTTGGCTGCCGCCTTTTTCGCTACTGCGGTTGCCGACCGGTAATCATCTTTGGCGTGACGCGGCGCAAAACGGATTTCCAAACAGGAAATCAATCCACCTAACATCAAGCATACAACAAGCCCGCGAGACCAATGCCCATGCTTCCACAGCGAGGCGGCAAGATAACTTGCAAGAAAAATAATCAGCGGCAGCGACGGAGTCAAATAACGCGGGAGAACTCGAATTCCATGAACGTAACCGGCCAGCATAATTATAACCACGGGAAGGAAAAGAATCAGATAAAAACCTATATTTTTTTTACCGAATATTGGCCTGGAAAGTTTGCATAGCGACGCCGCTAAGGTCAGCGTCCAGAGTGTGCCATAAATAGCAAGTGGAAGATAAAAAGCTGGAAAGGCGCGCATAAATTCAATCCGCATCACATTTCGTGGCGGGCCTAAGCCGGCGAAACCAAAAAGCTCGTAGACCATGAACGCCAAATTTTCAAAGCCGGTTTTTCCCATACCAGGCACGTCGGCTCCAATTTTAAGGCTCCAAGTATAATACGAGCCGATAAAAATCATTCCCAATAGAAGAACGGCAGATGATGCCGGGAACCGTCGGATAAATTCGAGGGGGAATCTTTTCCCTTTCAAATACCAGATAGCACAAAAGGCACAGGCGACCCACGGAGCAGCAATCATGCTTGTGGCGCACAGCAGCAACACCACACCGGTAAATACCCAGGCTGATGTGGCATCGAATTGGGCTGTGTCTTCCTTAAGCCGGTAGACGAGGGCAAATAAAACAGTGGCGCTGCCCAATATCAGGATGTAAGGGCGGGCCTCATTGAGATAAAACCATGTAAAAGCGTTTGTCAGCAAAAGTAAAATTGAAATGTTGAATCGAGTCGGGTCCTTACGGAAGGCCATCCATAGACCATAAATGGTCAGGAAAAAAAATGGAGCATTTGCCAGGCGAAGGATTATTTCTCCACTGCCGAAAAGTTTTTCCCAACCCCAAAGGCCGATTAAATACAACGGCAATTGCATATTGGAATTATGTTCCCAAAGCATTGCCTGCCACCAGCCGGACAAAGTGGGTTGTATTGCTTTGTAAGCGCTCCCGCCTTCATCAATCCAAAGACTCTCATTCGAGATAGCAGCCAGAATGATTGCTGCCGCTGCCAGCATGGCAATGGTCAGCGCCCGCAGTCGCTTGCCGGATGGAATTATTTCTGCTTGAGATGACTCACGCAAAACTCTTTTGTTTTCGGCAAACATACCAATAATGAGGATATACCCACATTCGCCTGGTGCCTGATTTTATAATATCAAGCCCGCTCTCCCGCAAAAACATTGCTGCATCGTCACGAGAACGTTCATGACCGAATTCTCCGGCGGAAACCAAATCATGAAGTTTATTGGCCAGACAAAGCACCGGCCTGCCGGCATCAATATCCTTTAAGATCAGCACCGCTCCCGCTTTCATTTTGTCGGCAAGGGCATTAATTATTGGCCTTTGTTCCTTTATCGGAATATGGTGCAAAACATCAACCATCCAGACATAATCATATTCGCAGAGTATTTCAGGCAGATTGTGCCCATCGTAGATTTCCAGCGCAAGTGGTACTGAGGACGACACCTGTCGGATTCGCGCCTGTGCAAATTGGATTAGCTGATTGCGAATTTCAATCCCCCCCAGCGCGCTGGGATGTTTTGTCGCAGCAATTCTGCAAAGCAAATATCCCGTGCCACATCCAATGTCGAAGGATGAAACTCCATCTGGTAAATAGCCGAGAATTTGATCGAACGGGCAAATTAAAGGTCGTGCCCACATCTTAAATCTTTCAACCGGCTCCATCGTTTGGATGATAGGATAATTGTAGAAAGTGTCCAATTCAATTGACCGGATCCACTTTTCTGTATCACTCCCTTGGAGATGGCAAAATATTCGGCAAGTCAGCGTGTCTGTTCCATTCCGACGCGGCCGGTGTGGCGCGGATTGGCGTGGAACATCGGCCATGAACTTTTTGCCAGGGGCGCCAGCCGGTTGGTTGAATTGATGGCCTCCAACCAGTGTTCTATCGCGACGTAGATGGTGCCATCACTGCCGATAGCCGGAGAGGCAATGATGTTGTCGTCAGAAACTACATTGTCGATGTTTATCCGCCACCGCTCACGGCCGTCCGGGGTAACGGCCAGCAAATTTCGCCAGGGCAAGGAAAAATAAATATCGCCGTTCGCGGCCACCGCGGGCGATGCGTCAATCAAACAGGGAGACACCACATCCCAGCGTTTCTTCCCATCCCCGCTCACGGACACATCGGCTTGATTCACCGCCAGATAAATGTTGCCGTTTTCGTCCAGCACCGGCGAGGATTCTGTTATTCCGCCCGTGTGCAGGCGCCAGCGTTCCGTGCCATCAGGACGCAGTGCGTAGATATTGCCATCCGTGGAGGTGAAATAAACGGTGCCGTCGCTGGCAATGGCCGGCGAGGAAATGATCTGGCTGCCGGTGGGGAATGACCAGCGCAAGCTGCCATCGGGCTTTAGCGCATAAAACTTTTTATCGTGTGAACCGAAATAAATCGTGCCGTCGGTGCCTATGGCAGGCGAGGAATCAACGATGCTGCCGGTCGGGAAGGTCCATTTCAACGAGCCATCGGGACGCAGCGCGTAAAAGTTGGTGTCCCACGAGCCGAAATAGATCGTCCCATCCGCCCCAACGGCCGGCGACGAATCCACCCACGCGCCCGTTTGAAAAGTCCATTTAAGTTTGCCTTGGGTCGAGACGGCGTAGAATTTCCAGTCGCGGGAGCCGAAATAAATCGTCCCGTCACCGCCAATCGCCGGCGAAGACTTGACCTCGCGGCCCGCCTTGAAAATCCACTTCACTTTTCCTTGCGGGGTAACAGCGAACAACTTGCCGGTCCAGGTGGCCTGGTAAATCGTGCCGTCCGGGGCCATGGCCGGGGACGATCTGGGGAGAGCGTATTGCATTAACTTGAGTGTCCAGACATTGGTCGGAGCCAACTGGGCCAGGCAAGGGGACTGCGCTCCCACCCAAAGCCAGCCGATGAGCCACGCCAGCAGACGAATGGCTCTTGATCCGGGTGTGTGCATCGTTCAGTCGGAGTAAACCGTCAAACCGGTTGCACTGCAAATTCAAACCGCGGGAGGCAAACCGGTTCGGGCACTTTTTCCTTCCCCGGTAGGACCAGCCTACTGGGAGCTGATCCGGTAAAAACGTCCCGGATAGCTTCCCCAAGCGGGATCGCTGAAATAAAGGGAACCGTTGGTGAGCGTGCCGGTGAACAGCGGCGCCCACATCGGGTGCGCCAGGTTTGTGCAGGCCCCGACGACGATGGGGATATTCGCGGTGCCGGTAATGCTGAAGCCAAACTGATTCGATCGCAGTCCAAAGTCGCTGGTTGCCGTTTGCACCACTGGATTCCATAATACAATCGGCAGACCGGCAAAAGGATTCGTCCAGCCGGTGGTTCCCGGGAGGTAATAAATTTTAGCCACCGCCGCATTCACACCGTAGAACAACCCGTCGATACCCGGGAGAGCTGGAGCATTGCCCTGGAAATAAACTGCTTGCAGGTTGTTGTCGCCGGAAAAGGCACCATACCCAAAGTCGCCGACAGCACCGGCAATGGTTACGTTGACCAAATTTCCGCAGCCGCGGAAGGCGCCACCTCCGATATTGGCTACGCCGGCGGGTATCGTTATGTCGATTAAATTGCTGCACGAAGCAAACGCACCGACCCCAATGTTGGCAACGCCATTGCCGAGCACCACGTTGCTCAGGTTCCCGCAGGCGCTGAACGCGTAGTCTCCAATGTCGCCACCGGCAATCGTCACGCTGGCGAGATGGGCGCAGGAATAGAACGCATTGACGCCGATGTTGGCGACCTGGCCGGGAATGCTGATACCGGTCAGGCTGGTGCACCCGGTGAAGGTAAAATTTCCAATGCGGGAGACACCGTTGCCGAGCGCCACGTTGTTCAGGCTCGTGCAGGAATCGAACGCCAGGTCGCCAACGTCGCCGTTGGGAATGTTCAGACTGGCGAGGTTGCTGCAGGAAGAGAACGCTGAGATTCCGATGCCGGTGACACTGGGCGGAATGTCGAGGCCGGTCAGGCTGGTGCAGAAAGTGAAGGCAAGAGCTCCAATATTAGTGACGCCAGCACCGATTCCCACATTACTCAAGTTCCCGCAGGAACCGAACGCGAACATTCCTATACTGGTGACACTGTTGGGAATGACGATGCTCGTCAAGCTGGCGCAATACCCGAAGGCATTGGTTCCAATGCTCGTGACGCTGTTGGGAATGGTCAGGCCGGTCAGGCGGGAGCAGAAAGCGAAGGCAAAACTCCCGATATTGGTGACATTATTGCCAAGCACAACGCTTCTGAGATTCGCACAGGAACTGAACGCATAATCCCGAATGCACGTGACGCTATCGGGAATCGTAACGTTGGTCAGACCGGGGCAAAAATAGAACGCCCGCGGACCGATGCCGGTCACCGGCAGGCCATTGATCGTGCCGGGTATCGTCAGGGCTCGAACCAGACTTCCGGCAAAACCGGTAATGGTAATTGCACCATTGTTGGTGGCCGTAAGGTATGAGAATGTGGCGATCTGCGGCCCATAGCCTGTCACTAGGCCCCCATGAATATTGGTGGCGACAAAACCAGGACTGAAGATCCCGGCGTTGGTATAAGTATGCGACGGATTTTGCGCGGTGCTGGTGGCGCCGTCACCGAATTTCCATTGCCAACCAACGATCGCGTTACCGAAATTGTCAATAGTGGAGGAATTGAATTGAACGGCAAAAGGTGCCACGCCGTTGGTTGGACTGGCGGTAAAGAAAGTGAACACGTTGGTGCCGGCAAGGCGGTAAAAACGCCTGGGAAAATTAGTCCAATCAGGGTCGCGAAAGTTGAAAAAGCCGTTGGACAACTTGTTGGTAACCAACTGATTCCAGAACAGATCTGCCAGGTTCGTGGTGGCTTCCACAATCATCGACAGGTTGGTTGCCCAGGAAACGGTAAAACCAAATCCGTTGGTATTTACGCCCAAGCCATAGTTGCTGCCCAAAATGATGGGGTGAGGTTGATACCACTGAACCGCAGGCCAATCACAATATGAATTGGACCAGCCGCTGGTCCCCGGCACATAATACACTGTCCCATTAGCGCCCGAGAATACCGTGGAATCCCCATGCGGCGCGTTACCCAGAAAATAAATCCTCGTCAAGGGGTCCAAGATGAACGCAATTCCCCCGATACTGGTGACGCTGCCGGGGATCGTTACGTTGGTCAGGCTGCTGCAATAACCGAAAGCGGCGACCCCGATGTTGGTGACACTGCCGCCAATCGTAACACTGGTCAGCCCACTGCCCAAAAACGCATAGGATCCTATGCTGGTGACACTGCCGGGGATCGTCACGCTGGTCACGCTGGTTTCGTTTTCAAAGGCATAGTTCCCAATACTGGTCACGGGCAGGCCATTGATCGTGCCGGGGATGGTTACCGCAGAGTCGGTACCGGTGTATCCAGTGATGGTGATGGTGCCGTTGGTAATGATGTAGATGAAATTGTTCGAGGACGTGAACGCCTCGACTTCCACATTCGCCAGGGCAAAACGATTGCCCAACGAACCGGCAGACCGCTCAAAGCCATTGAAATAAATGGCCCCAACCACATTGGTGAAATAACGTCCCAGCGGCAGAGTCGCCAGGGTCTGCCCGTTGAGTGAATAGGAATAGGTCCCATCGGGATAATCAAGCAACAGCGAGTTGGTCATAACGGTCCCCGCCAGCAAACCCCAGTTGCCGATGGGGACCTGCACATTGGTCCCGTTCGTCAGCGCGATAATGGCGCCGGTATCCGTAAATAAGATGAGCGGGTTGAAATTTGGGTTTGGATTGGAAGTTGGGACGGAAAGCTGAAACATGCCCGCGCCGGCGTTCGTCGCCGCAATCCACATGTTCCAGTTCATCTGGAGCGTTTGGTTGGTTTGAACCGAGGACAAAATCCCCTCGTATTGGTTTTCGTTGGTCGTCACGGTTTTGTTGGTCGCCGTCACTGGATTGTTAAAAAGCGCCCAGTTGTATCTGAGGAAATTGCTCACGGTTATCGTCGGCGACCCGTTCTGGACCGAAGTAACCACCGAGGCGGTCGCCGGTCCGAAGCGAGGCGTGTAATTGGTGCTGGTCAAAACCGTGCCATTGACAAAGGGCTGGAAATTATCGAAGAACAGAACTTGTGCCAGCACACTGCACGGGGAAGCAGCCGCCAGCAACGTTCCCAGCAGGCAGGTTTGAATCAGATATCGTCTAATTTTCATGGCTGGGTTGGTTGCCCGTGGCCGAAAAGATCATATTGTTGTGCACTGCGTCATTTGCTTCCAAGGACAGGTCTCGCTTCGACTTAAACTTAAGCAATATTGAGACCACACCGATGAGCCCCTGGCTTGGGCAAAAGCCGCGGATACGAACGGACTTCATCTCCTTTATCTTTTGTCCCGAGCCGCTCGGTCTCTTTCCCCGGCGACCAGTCAAACTCAACACTTTGTAAGCGCCCGTCAAGGGTCACTTTAATCGCGAGGTCATTTCGACCACCATATCCTGTTTGCGCGCCATTATGCAACTCCCGATCGTGGCCGGTGCGCACTCAAACGAACAATAGCCGGAGGCAATAGCTGATTTCCCTTACATATTCATCAGGTGGAGGCTTCAAGCAATCACTGCTCAGGTTTCAGAGAACCATCCGCATGTCGGGAAACGGAATCATCGGGTTGAAGGCAAACGCTGCCGGCCAATCGCAAGTTACTTCAGTCCAATTATTGTCCGGTCGCGGCGGTAATGGCACGCGGGCCGGATGGCACCACAGTGCGCATAAAACCGGAATTGCCGAAAAGGCCCGGCCAAACAACAGAAAAATTGGCCGCGCTGGATTCATGCTGTCAAAATATTACCCGGTTGCTGATATTCATGTCTGCCTGCACGGAAACTGCATCGATATCAATCCACAGCTGACAAATCGAACTGGCTTACCATGAAATTGTGCCCCGTTTCGGCACGGGCGTTGATTCAATGTCCGGAGCGGTTGCCGCCCTGCTGGAATTGGAGTTGCACTCGCTCTCCTGCACTGGTCCAGTCTCGGAACCCATGCGCCCGGATTTCCCGGATTCGCGTGGTGTTACGTCTTGCGATGGTAGGGACGCCGCGCTGACGGCGTCACCGTCCGCGTCCAGCGGACGGAATCCCGATGCCATCGGGACTGAACGCAGCGCGGTTGTCGCAGCGCGATGACCCTGCCTTAAAATCCCGGGACGTACCGCTACCCGGATTCGCTCCGCATCTCGATGCCGCCGGCATACAATGAAGCAGCAAAAAAATTTTGGTAATTGTTGGTCCAACTAAAAATGCCAATTTAAAGATCGGGTATTTGGAGTGAGAAAGAGGTTGTCAAACCATGGGAAGGAGATAAAGTTACGGTAAGCGTTCCCTCAGTCTATAAACAAAATTCAAATTGAAAATTCCGGGCAGAAATATAAAAAATGGGCTCGTTCTGGCATCACTTTGGGCGGCAACCGCCGTGTTCGCCAACGGGATTTGGTTGTCATCCACCAACAGCCTGACCTATTTGGGCCAGCAAACCAATTTCGGGAGCGGCAAAATCAATGATCCGTATTATGGGGATTTTGATTACATAATGGGAACCAAAGTTCCGGCCAAGACTGTGGTTAATTTGGGCGCGGGCGTCTTTTGGACAAAAGGATGGGCTGGTCAAAGTGGTGATTCCCAAATTCCTGCCGGCGTTACCCTGCAAGGTGATGGTGAAGGGCTAACCACAGTCCGCCGGGCGACAAATTATTCCGGATACACGGGGCGAAGCGACAACACCCTGTATTCCGCCAATTCCGACGTAACGGTTTGCAATTTGACGGTTGACAACAACGCCTTTGATTTTGTGGCGCATGGCTGGACTAATGCCCTGCTGGGTGTGACACTTTATGGACGCGGAAACACGCTGGAGCACGTTACCGACATAAACGGGTATGGATACGCATACGGTTTTGGACCCGAAGGATTCCAGTTGTCGGTTGGAGGTATCGGACTGAGCGGCAACAAAGTAATCGGCTGCACCGTGTCAAATTTCTTCGGACAATATGGTGACGGTATTGCGGCGACGGGAGATTGCCTGGTTGAAGGCAACCATGTTTTTTTTTCGCCTCAACCGGCAGGAGTTCTTAATTATAATGTGTTCGCAATTAACGTGTGTAGCTCCAGCCGCGGCAGCCTGGTCATCGACAATTATGTTTATGGCGGCAAGGACGGATTCCACAACGACACCGGCGGGGACATCAACCTGGTCATCGCCAACAATGTTTTTGAAAACGTCAGTCAGGGTGTCTACCTGAGCGGCGATGAGAAGCCGTACAATTCGGTGATTATTTCCCACAACCTCATGACGCAACTGACAAACAACACAGTTTACCATGCCGAGATGTTCGTCATTGATATTGAAACCTATCAGGAGGGGCAGACCAATCAAAATATTGTTGTGGATGGCAACATCATCCGTTATTACAAGGATGTGCCCTTCACCAGTGACGGCCTCCAAGGTGCGATGATTATTCATAGTAACCCCAATGGCCCCTATGGCGGCCCAAATCAATTGAACGAAAACATCACCATCATCAACAACCAAATAGACGCGAGGATGCCGGTTGAATTTAGCGGCCCCATTTCAAATCTCTACGCCAGTGGCAACATTCCACTCAATGGAACCAACTTTGCTACCGCACTTGGGTATCCCGGTTTGACCAATGTCACCGGGAGCCAGGCTGCGAGCCAACATTGATTGACTCTGCCGCCGATTTCAATGGATTACGGCGAAGTGCTTCCCAGGATTACCGACTCAATGGGCGCTGATGCGGTAAAAGCGTTCAGGATAATAGGGCCATGCCGGATCACTGAAATAGAGGGAGCCGTTGGCGAGTGTGCCGGTAAGCAACGGAGTCCAGGCTGGGTTCGCCAGGTTTGTGCAGGCCTCGACGACAACGGGGATGTTCGAGGTGCCGGTAATGGTAAAGCCAAACTGATTTGACTGCACTCCAAAGCTGCCATCTCCGGTTTGCATCACGGGATTCCACAATACCACCGGCAGACCGGCAAACGGATTCGTCCAGCCGGTGGTTCCCGGGAGGTAATAAATTTTAGCCACAGCCGTATTCACACCGTAGAACAACTGTTCGACACCTGTGAGAGCCGGGGCATTGCCCTGAAAATAAAGTGCTTGCAGGTTATAGTTGTTGAAAAACGCACCGGATCCGAAGTTGCTGACACCACTGCCAATCGTCACGCTGGTTAAGCCACTGCAATCCGCAAACGCACCAAGCCCGATGCCGGCAACGCTATCGCCGATCACCACGCTGTTCAGGCCGCTACAGGAACTGAACGCATAGTCTCCAATATTGCCGCCGGCAATCGTTACGCTGGCCAGACTACCGCAGGATTGGAACGCAGAATCTCCGATGCCGATGATACCGCCGGGAATCGTGATACCGGTCAGATTGGTGCAGTAAGCGAATGCCAAAGCCCCGATATTGGTCACGCTGTTGCCGATCACCGCGTTGTTGAGGCCGCCACAGGAATGGAACGCGCAGTCTCCAAGGTTGCCGCCGGCCATCGTCACGCTGGCCAGACTGCCGCAGGATTGGAACGCAGCCGTTCCGAGGCTGATGACACTTCCGGGAATACTGGCGCTGGCCAGGTTGGTACAGAACGCGAAGGCAAAATTTCCGATATTGGTCACGTTATTGCCGATCACGACGTTGCTCAGGCCTCCACAGGAATTGAATACAAAGTCGCCGATGCTGGTGACGCTGTTGGGGATCGTGACACTCGTCAGGCCGCTGCAATCTCCGTACGCATAAGCCCCGATGCTGGTAACGCTATTGGGAATCGTGATGCTGCTCAGGCTGGTGCAGAAGGCGAAGGCAAAATTTCCGATATGGGTCACGCTATTGCCAATCACCACATTACTCAGGCTGTTGCAGGAACTGAACGCATAATCTTCGATGCCGCTGACGCTGTTCGGAATCGTGACGCTCCTCAGTCCGGGACAGTAATAGAACGCCGCCGGACCGATGTTGGTGACGGTATCGGGAATCGTCACGCTCGTAATATTGGTACAGCTGGAGAATGCTGATCCCCCGATGCTGGCCACGGGCAAATTGTTGATGGTGCCGGGGATGGTCACCGCGCCACCCAAACCGACGTATTGAGTAATGGTGATCATGCCATTATTGATGGTGACTCTGTAATCCCCTTCAGCGGTCGGAAGCCCGCCAAACGTCGAGGTCCAGCCGGTAGTGCCCGACAGGAAATAGACGGTCGCGATGTCACCGGCGAACACGTCCAAACCCAGGCCGGGGGCGTCACCCTGGAAATAGATGTTGGTCAGGCCGGAACAGCCGTTGAACGCCAGGTCCCCGATATTGGTGACGGTGTAGGGAATCGTCACGCTGGTAATATTGGTGCAGCCGGAGAACGCCGATCCCCCGATGCTGGTCACCGGCAAACTGTTGATCGTGCCGGGGATGATCACCGCGCCGCCCGAACCGATGTATTGAGTAATGGTGATCATGCCATTATCGATGGTGAAAATGTAATTCCATTCAGCGGTCGGAAGCCCGCCAAACGTCGAGGTCCAGCCCGTAGTGCCCGGCAGGTAATCGATGGTCGCGAGGTCACCGGCGAACACGTTCAACCCAAGGCCGGGGGCGTTACCCTGGAAATAGACGTTGCGCAGGTTGAGACAACCATTGAAGGCCTGGTCCCCGATGTTGGTGACGCTGTTGCCGATCACGACGCCGCTCAGGCCCCCACAGGAGCTGAATGCACCGGATCCGATGCTTGTGACACCGCTGGGGATCGTGACGCTCGTCAGGCCGCTGCAAAAAGCGAATGCGGAATTTCCGATATTGGCGACGCTATCAGGGATGGTGAGGTCGGTCAGGCTGCATCCCTGGAACGCCGACGTTCCAATGTTGGTGACATTAGTGCCGATCGTGGCGCTGACCAGGCTGGAGCAGTTATAAAATGCTTCGTCGCCAATGTTGATGACGCCATTACCGATGATCACGCTGGTCAGGCCGGGGCAGTGATTGAACGCCGCCGGATCGATGTTGGTGATGGTGTCGGGAATCGTCACATCGGTAATGTTGGTGGAGCCGGAGAACGCCGCTCCCCCGATGCTGGTCACGGGCAAACTGTTTATTGTGCCGGGAATCGTCACGGCGCCAACACCGCTGCTGATAAAACCAGCAATGGTTATCGCGCCATTGTTGGTGGTCGTGATGAATGTGAACGCTGTTATTTGCGGCCCATAGCCAGTCACCGTGTTCCCGCTACTGTTGACAGCGGCAAAACCGGGATTGAAAGGTCCGATGTTGGTGTAAGTATGTGACGGGTTCTGCGCGGTGCTGGTGGCGCCATCGCCGAAGTTCCAGTTCCAATTTGTGATCGCGTTGCCCTGGCTGTCAACGTTCGGGGAATTAAATTGGACGGCCAGAGGCGTCTCGCCGTAAATTGGACTGGCGGTGAAGAAGGCAAACGCGTTGGTGCCGGCAATACGGTAGAAACGTCTGGGATAATTCGTCCACTGAAGATCGTGGAAGTAGAAAAAGCCGTTGGACAAGGTGTTGGTGGCCAAAGGAATCCAGAGGGGGTTGGCCAGGTTCGTACAGGCTTCGACGATGACCGGAAGGTTGGTCGCCCATGAGACGGTGAAACTAAACCCGTTGGTTTGCGCGCCCAGGCCATGGCCACCGCCCAAAATCACGGGGTGAGGCTGATACCACTGAGCCGTCGGCAAACCGCCAAAAGAATTCGCCCAGCCGGCGGTGCCCGGCACATAATAAACCGTTCCGGGATCGCCGGAAAATACCGTGTCGTCCGCGTTCGGCGCATTGCCCAGGAAATAAACCTGCGTCAGGCCGGGGTCTTCTTCGAACGCACCAATCCCGATGTTGGTGACGCTGCTGCCAATCGTCAGACTGGTCAGCCCGCTGGCGAAAAACGCATAGAGTCCAATGCGGGTGACGCTGTTGGGAATCGTCACGCTCAACAGACCGGTCTGATTTTCAAAGGCATAGTTTCCGATGCCGGTCACGGGCAGGCCATTGATCGTGTCGGGGATGATCAGCGTCGTGTTGGTGCCGTTATATCCGGTAATGGTGATGGTGCGGTTGTTGGTGGTGTAGGTGAAAATGTTCGAAGGCGTGAACGCCTCGACCTCCACATCCGCCAGGGCAAAACGATTGCCCAACGAACCGGCGGAACGTTCAAAGCCGTTGAAATAAATGGCCCCGACCGCATTGGTGAAATAAGATCCGAGAGGCAGGGTCGCCAGCGGCCGGCCGTTGAGCGAATAGGAAAAAATGCCGTCGGGATAATCCAGGACCAGCTTGTTGGTCATGACGGTTCCGGCCAGCGAACCCCAGCTGCCGATGGGGACCTGCACAGTGGTCCCGTTCGTCAGCGCGATAATTGCGCCGGTATCCGTAAAAAAGATAAGCGGGTTGAAATTTGCGTTTGGATCGGAAGTGGGGACAGAAATCAGAAACATGCCCGGGCCGCTGTTAGTCGCCGCCATCCACATGTTCCAGGTCACCTGAAGCGTTTGATTGGTTTGAATCGAGGACAAAATCCCCTCGTATTGGTTCTTGTTGGTCGGCACTGAATTGTCAAAAAGCGCCCAGGTGTTGCCGAGGAAATTGCTCACGGTTACAGTGGGCGACCCGTTCTGGACCGAAGTAACCACCGAGGCCGTCGCCGGCCCGTAGGAGGGCGTGTAATTGGTGGCGGTCAAATCCGTGCCTTTGGCAAATTGCTGGAAATTATCGAACAACAGGACCTGCGCCGACACACTGCAGGTGGAAGCAGCCGATAGCAACGTTCCCAGCAGGAAGATTTGCGTCAGAGATCGTCTAATTTTCATGGCTGGGTTGGTTGCCCGTCGCCGAAAGCAGAATATTGCTGTGCATTGCGTGATTTGCGTCAGAGGATAAGTCAAACTTCGACTTAAGTTTCAGCATTATCGATTGAGCAGCCACACCGATGGGCCCTTGACCCGGGCAAGGGCGGCGCATAAGAAGGGTTTTCATACCCTCTTTCTTTTGTCCCGAGCCACTCGGTCACTTTCCCCGGCGACCAGTCAAACTCAACCCATTGTTTGAACCCGTCAAGGGTCACTTTATCGCGAGGACACTTTGAGCATTCTATCCTGTTTACCCGCTATAATGCAACTGCCGATGTACCCTGATACGGATGGAATGGATTCAACGGGTAATGAACCATCCGGAACGGGGAGTCATCCAGCCGGGCGGGCGAATCCGCCGCCGGGTCCGCGCCCGCAAGTTGGACGGTCGCGCCGCGCGTTACATTATTGCCCGCGTGGCGCCGACCCTTGTTCACGGTGTTCATCCATGGTTTCAAACATCATCCCGGATGATCGCCACCGTCCGGCGCGAATCGGGTGACGGCATATCCGGTTTGTTCTCCAGCACATTCTTCAGGTAGCGCCCCGTGTGGCTGCCGGCGCAGCCGGTGATTTTCTCCGGCGGACCTTCCGCCACGATTTTTCCGCCCGCCGCGCCGCCTTCCGGACCGAGGTCAATGATCCAGTCCGCCGTCTTGATCACGTCCAGGTTGTGTTCGATTACGACCAGGGTGTTGCCCGTATTGCGCAATTTGAACAGCACCTCCAACAGCTTGGCGACGTCATGAAAATGCAGGCCCGTCGTCGGCTCGTCCAGGATGTACAGTGTGCGGCCGGTCGCCTTGCGGCTCAATTCGGCTGCCAGTTTCACCCGTTGCGCCTCGCCGCCACTCAACGTCGTCGCTGCCTGCCCCAGGCCGATGTAGCCCAATCCCACTTCCGCCAGCGTCAGCAGCGGCTGGTAAATCAGCGGCACGGCGCGGAAAAAATTCACCGCCTCGTCCACCGTCATCGCCAGCACGTCGGCGATGTTTTTGCCTTTGTAGGTGATTTCCAGCGTCTCGCGGTTGTAACGCCGGCCGCCGCACGCCTCGCAGGTCACATAAACCGGGGGCAGGAAATTCATCTCAATCTTGAGCACGCCGTCGCCCTCGCATTTCTCGCAGCGCCCGCCCTTGACGTTGAAGCTGAACCGGCCCGGCGCGTAGCCGCGCACCTTCGCCGCCGGCAATTTCGCAAACAAATCGCGGATCTGGTTGAACATGCCGGTGTACGTGGCGGGGTTGGAGCGGGGCGTCCGGCCAATCGGTGTCTGGTCAATCACAATCACCTTGTCCAGGTTCTCAAAGCCGCGCAATGCCCGGTGTGCGCCGGGCGTTTCCTTGGAACCGTAAAACTTGCGGAATAACGCGCGCCGCAAAATGTCGTCCACCAGCGTGCTCTTGCCCGAGCCGCTGACGCCGGTGATGGCGGTGAATGTCCCCAGCGGAATCCGCGCGTCAATGTTCCGGAGATTGTTTTCCTTTGCGCCCAGCACCTCCAGCCAGCCGCGGTCCTCCGACGGCGCGATCCGCTTTTTCGGAACGGGAATCGTCAGTTCGCCGGTGAGGTATTGCGCCGTGAGCGAATTTTTGTTGCGCAAAATTTCCGGCAAGGCACCCGCCGCCACCAGCTCGCCGCCGTGCACGCCCGCGCCCGGCCCCAAATCCACGATGTAATCCGCCTGCCGGATGGTGTCGGCATCATGCTCGACCACGAGCACCGTGTTGCCCAAATCGCGCAGACCTTTGAGCGTGGCCAGCAGGCGGTCGTTGTCGCGCTGGTGCAGGCCGATGCTCGGTTCGTCGAGGATATACAGCACGCCCACCAGCCCGGCGCCGATCTGGGTGGCCAGCCGGATGCGCTGCGCCTCGCCGCCGCTCAGCGTGCCGCTTTCGCGATCGAGCGTGAGGTAAGCCAGTCCGACGTTTTTCAGGAAACCGAGCCGGGCCCGGATTTCCTTGATGACCTCATGCGCGATCTTTTCCTGAAATTCCGTGAGCTTGAGCGTGGCGAAAAATTCATCCGCCGATGCGACCGACAACGCGCAGACGTCCATGATGGACAGGCCCGGAATCGTAGGACAGGCGTCGCGCCTGTCTCTGATTTTTTTTTCAGAAGAAGATGGAGACAGGCGCGACGCCGGTCCTGCGTCATTGTCCGTGCCCAGCGTCACGGCCAGGATTTCCGGCTTGAGCCGTTTGCCCTTGCACGTGTCGCAGAACTGCGGGCTCATGTAGGGCTTGATGCGGTTGCGGACAAATTCACTTTCGCTCTCGGTAAAGAGCCGTTCCAGGTTCGGCAGCACGCCTTCAAAGGGACGGTTGATGGCGTGCTGGCTGCCGGCCCGCCAGAAACGGAATTCCACGTCCGCCTCCCCTGACCCGTAGAGCAGGACCTTTTTGAAATCGTCGGGCAGATTTTTCCAGGGCGTTTCCAGCGCAACGTTAAAGTGCGCCGCGACCGAGCGCAGCATCATCTTGTAATAAATGTTCATCCGCTTGCCGGCGCGCCGCCACGGCTGGACTGCGCTTTCCAGCGGCTGTTCCGGGTCGGGCACGACCAGGCTTTCGTCGAAAATCATCTTCTGGCCGAGCCCGTGGCAGACCGGGCAGGCGCCGGCCGGCGCGTTAAAGGAAAAATGTTTCGGCGTGGGGGGATCAAAACTTTTGCCCGTGGCCGGCGAACACATCTTGTTCGAATGCAGGGTCTCCGTCCAATTTTCGGATTTCAATGACGTTCCCCTCGCCCCGTCCCTCTCCCCGCTTGGCGGGGAGAGGGTGGCCGCAGGCCGGGAGAGGGGTTTGTTCTCAGTTTTTGAATTGTTCTCGGGTGCTTGATGGAGCGCAAACATCACCCCGTCGCCCCAGCGCAACGCGGTCTCCACCGAGTCGCCCAGCCGCACCCGGATTTTTTCGTCAATCACCAGCCGGTCCACCACCGCCTCGATGTTGTGGAATTTCTTCTTGTCCAGCTTGACGCGGGTGTCGGCCTCCAGCTCGACAAACTGGCCGTCCACGCGGGCGCGGACGAAACCCTCGCGCGCCAGGCGTTCAATCACGTCGCGGAACTCGCCCTTTTGCCGGCGCACCACCGGTGCCAGCAGCATCACGCGCGTTTTCGGCGGCAGCGCGAGGATTTTATCCACGATATCGCTGGTGCTCTGGCTGACGATGGGCACGCCGGTGTCCGGGCAATGCGGCTGGCCGATGTGCGCGTACAGGAGCCGGAGATGATCGTAAATTTCCGTGGTGGTGGCGATGATGGAGCGCGGACTGCTGCCGGAGCTGCGCTGTTCGATGGCAATGGCCGGCGAAAGGCCCTCGATGAAATCCACGTCCGGCTTTTGCATCTGGTCGAGGAACTGGCGGGCGTAGGCGGACAGACTCTCCACGTATTTGCGCTGGCCCTCGGCATAAATGGTGTCGAACGCCAGCGACGACTTGCCGCTGCCGCTCAGGCCGGTGATGACCACCAGCCGGTCACGCGGGATGTCCAGCGTGAGGTTCTTAAGATTATGCTCACGCGCGCCGCCGATCCGGATGAATTCCTTGCTCATGGCCGCGAATTTCGTGTTCGAGTCAAACGGCAAGATTACCCAAAATGACTCCGAATGCAAAGCAGATGCGAACGCAGGCAGTGTCCTGATTCGCCGGGGCGCGGATTGCCCTCAATCCGCAGCGACTGGAGTGATCGGATATGCTGCGGGTTGAGACAACTCGCGCTCCATTACTTCCGGTTAATCCGTTTGCACGCCTGCTTGTAAATATGCGCATGCAATACGCCGACGAAGGGCAGGTTGCGGTAGCGTTCTGCGAAGTCCAGGCCGTAACCGACCACAAATTCGTCCGGGACGGTGAACCCGGCGTAATCGGCTTCGATGGCTTCCATGCGGCGCGCGGGTTTGTCGAGCAGCACACAGATTTTGATCCGTCGCGGTTTGAGCGCGCGAATTTTGGGCAGCACGCGGTTCAAGGTCTGGCCGGTGTCCAGGATATCGTCCACGAGCAGCACGTCGCGTCCGCGCACGTCCAGTCGCAGTTCCTTGGTGAAAATCAGTTCGCCGGCCTTGACGCCTTCGCCGTAACTGGAAACGCCCAGAAAATCGAGCCGCAGTGGCAGACTGAGATGCCGCAGCAAATCCGCCAGAAACATCACCGTGCCGTTGAGCAGCGAGATGACGACCGTTTCGCGCCCGTGGAAGTCGCGCTCGATTTCCCGCGCCAGGGTGCGGACCCGCTGCGCGAGCTGCGCTTCGGTGATGAGCACGCGCGCGACTTCCTTGCGCCAGCGCGGCGGGACCTTGATGGAACGGGGTTGGGCCATCGGGGTAAATTGTGAAACGACTCGGGCCGATTGCGAGTCCTTTTTAGGGCGAGTTCTTCACCGCCGCCGCCATTTGTCGCACGAGCCAGTCGGCTTCGGGCTTGCTGCCGAGATTTTTGGCCGCCGTGAACTCCCGGCCGTCGCGCGTCCGGATTTTCAGGTCGTAGTACGCCGTGTGGCCGGCGGAGGCGCCGACGTCGGTCGCGAGGCTGGCCACGTCGGCAACCTTGAACGTGTTTTGCTTCTGGAAACCGAGCCATGCAGTCTCAATCTGCACCTGCGCCGGCGTCGCGACCACGCGGCTGCGCCGGAACCAGAGGTCAAACGCAAACGCGGCCATCAGCAAATCAATCGCGCCGAACACCAGCGGGAAGAGGAAGGGCGCGTGTTTCCAGATCAGGAACGCGATGACGGCGGTCCAGATCATGAGGAAGGCGGTCGCCCCGGCGGCGAAGCCGGGATTGCGCCCGGCCGGAAAAACGAATTCCTTTCCGCCGTCAGCCAGGTCATTGACCCGGACATGCGAATGAATTTGTTGCCGGATTTCGTCCAGCGACATCTGGTATGGCGCGGTCGGGTCGTCGCCGGGAGCCGGTGTGTCCGGCACTTTGAACACGGGCACTTCGAAGGTGGCATGGTAATTCGGCCCGCGCACTTTGGCCGAGGCTTCCAGTTTCCAATGGATTCCGTCACCGGCTGACGTGGTTGATTCCGGCTGATCGGCGGGCAATTTGAAATAAACCGGAATGCCGGTGGCGCTCCTGTCGGTCTGCGGCAAATCGGGTCGCAGCCATTTTTCATCCTGCCACAGAATCTTCTCGGTCGTGCTGCGGCTGTTTCCGCTGCCGCTCGTTGTGCGGCGAAGGCAACTCAACCGCAGGTGCAGGCCGTGCTCGGGCCGCAGGCGCGCATTCACTTGAATCATGCCTTCGAGCGTGCCGCCGGGCGCGCCGGGCAGGGCCGCCATTTCAAAAAAGGATTGGCCGAACCGCCGCCAGGCGAGGGTGGTATTGACCGCAAACACCAGCACGGCCAGGCCGATGACCGGAAAAATCAGGGCGATGAGCGCCGCATGATTGCCGCGATGCCATTCCGGCGGCACGACCACGAGGGTGATGACGGTGGAAAAGGCCAGCCAGAAAATCACAAAAATCCACAGTAAAAGAACGGACTTGCGCGCCCCGGACGTGATCCGGCCCGACGCCCAGTCCTTGCGGGCACGCCAGGGTTTGTCCGGGGTTTCCGGGGCGGTCGATTGGCGGGCGGAGGTTTTCAGCGCCAGTTTTTTGGCATTGATGCCGAAGATGAGGGCCACGAATCCAACGCAGGCCGCGATGAAGCTCAGGATGGTAATGGCTCTTTGCTTCGGGATTCCGCCGATCAGGTCATGCACGAACATCACCAGGGCCGCCAGTCCCAGCAGGACAAATGGCAACGCCAGCAGCATCACCCGCGAACGCCCGGTTTTGGGGTCCGGCGGCAGGGACGGTTCATCTTTGAAAATCCAGCCCATGCGCTTGGCCAATCAGATGTGTTTGTTGTCGCTTTCGTCCTTCACCGTGTAACCGCTTTCCTGCCGCTTGAAATTCACCTCGTTCTTTTTCACGTACGCGGCAAACACGTCGTCGGCGCTCAGGCCGAGCACCTGCGCGAGGCTGATGAGGAAATGAAACAGGTCCACGACCTCGACGCGTGCGTTCTGCGCGTCGAACTTCTGGTACTGCGCCCACCATTTCCACGGCACGCTGTCGGTGAGTTCGGCAATTTCCTGCGTCATGGCGCGGCAATAATTCAAAATCCACTTCGTCTGGTCCGCCTCGCTCATGCCGCCGGTCCGGACGCCGATTCGTTCGTTCAGGGCTTTTTGCATGCGGAACAATTCGCGGAGCTGGTCAGGTTTTTCCATCAGCCGAAAAATACAAGAGCCGGCAACCGGGAGTAAGGAGAAAATTTTCGATTCTGCCGGCGCGCACTTTTTTCATGCTTCCTGGTCAACCCTCCTGCTTTTTAACTTTTAACTTTGCGCCGGCCGGCCTATAAAAGTCCCATGTTGCCGACATTTCTGACCGAAGGCGGCCCGGTGATCTGGCTGATTTTGCTCGCCGCCGCCGTGGCGATCGTGGTGTTTATCGAGCGTGTGTTGTATTGCCACCGTTCGCAAATCAATTCCGCGGAATTCCTCAACGGCGTGCGCAACGTGCTCAAGCGCGACAACGTGGTCGAGGCCATTTCCATCTGTGACGCCACGCCCGGGCCGGTGGCGCGCCTCGTCAAAACCGCCATCCTTAACCGCGACCACGGGCGCGACCGCGTGCGGGAGGCGGTGGAAGAGGCCGGGCTTACCGAGGTGCCGCAGCTCGAGGAACGCCTGAACCTGCTGGCCACCATCGCGCAACTGGCGCCGCTGCTCGGCTTGCTCGGCACGGTCCTCGGCTTCATCCGCATGTTTATGCAGTTGCAGGCGGAAGGCCTTTACGCGCACCTCAACTCGCTGTCCACCGGCATCTGGCAGGCGCTCATCTGTGCGGCGGCGGGCATCGCCGTGGCCATCCCCGTCCACGCCGGCTACAATTACCTCGTCAGCCGCATCAACAAAATCGTCCTCGACATGGAACGTGCCGCCGCGGAAATCGTCAACATC
>DATEGR010000383.1:0-12723 GCA_035279985.1 Verrucomicrobiia bacterium | reverse complement strand
TTGCCGGCGTTCGCGTGCGGGTGTATTTGAGCGCATTGGCGAGCAGATTGATGAGGGCTTGCTGGAGCATGAGCGGGTCGCCGCGCGCCGCCGGCAGTTCGCCGATATGCCATACGATGTCCCGGTCCCGCACGGCGGGATCCTGCAGCAATTCGCGGCGCACGTCTTCGACGAGCTGCGCCATGTCCACCTGCTCCTGCCGCATCGCGGTGCGGCCCGCCCGGGAGAAATCCAGCAGCGCGTCGATCAAGCGGCTCATCTGCTGCGCCCCTTCAGTGATGGTTTCCAGATGTTTCCGGCCCTTCTCATCCAGTCGGGACGCCGCCTCATTTTGCAAAATGTCCGCAAAACCGCTGATGCGGAGCAGGGGCGCGCGCAAATCGTGCGAAACGGAGTAGCTGAAGGCCTCCAGTTCGCGGTTGGCGGCTTCGAGTTGCGCCGTGCGCTCAACGACGCGTTGCTCCAACTGCCCGTTGAGCTGCCGGATTTTTTCCTCCGCCTCCTTCTGCTGCGTCACGTCGCGTGCGACCTTGGAAAAGCCACGCAGTTTGCCGTTTTCGTCGCGCAACGCCGTGATGATGCCTTGGATCCAGAAGCGCGTACCGTTCTTGCGCACGCGCTGGCCGTCATAAATGGCCTTTTCCTCCTTTTCCGCCCGCTTCAACAATTGTGCGGGCACGGTGCGTTTGGCGTCTTCAGGTGTGAAAAACACGGCGAATGATTTTCCGACGATTTCCTCGGCACGATAACCTTGGATGCGTTCCGCGCCCGCGTTCCAGGTCGTCACGCGGCCCTCCGGGTCGAGCAGGTAAATCGCGTAATCCTTCACGCCTTCCACCAGCATCCGGAATCGTTCCTCACTTTCGCGGAGCGCCGCCTCGGCTTTCTTGCGTTCCGTGATGTCCCGGATGAGCGCCGTGCAGCGCGGCGGGTCTTCCGTCGGCACGCGGCTGATGGCCATTTCCGCGCGGAACTCGCTGCCGTCGGCGCGCTTGAGGGTCAGTTCAATCGGCCGGCCCAGCAGGCTGCCCACGCCGTGAACCAAATAATTCGCCACGCCGTCGCGGTAAATTTCCAGCAATGACGCGGGAATAATGAGGTCGTCCACCAGCTTGCCCAGTACCTGTTCGCGGGTGTAACCAAAAATCATTTGCGCCGCCGGGTTCCATTCCTGGATTAACCCATTGTGGTCAATGGAGAGGATCGCGTCGAGCGCCGTGTCGAGGATGGCCGTCTTCAGCGCCTCACTCCGGCGCAGTTCCTCTTCCGCCCGCCGGCGTCCGTTGATATCGCGCGTCACCTGCGTAAAGCCGCGCAACTCGCCCTTGGTATCCCGCAGGGGAGTGATGACGACGTTGGCCATGAACTTTTTCCCGCCCTTGCGGATGCGCAGGCCCTCCTCCTCGAATCGCCCGGCGCCGCCGGCAGTCTTCAAGGCCAGTTGAGGCTTCTCCTGCTTCGCGTCCTCATCTGTGTAAAACATTGAAAATTGGTGCCCCCTCACCTCGTCCGCCGTATAGCCAAAGATCCATTGTGCACCCGCGTTCCAGAACGTCACCCGTCCCTCCAGGTCCAGCATGAAAATCGCATAATCCTTGATACCCTCCATGACCATGCGGAACCGTTCCTCGTTTATGCGCAACTCCGTATCCGTCTCCCGGCGCTTGCCGTGCTCTTCGGCCTCGCGCAGGGCGCGTTGGATGGAGGCCGCCAGTTTGGGAAGCTGTTGTTTAAGGACATAATCCGTTGCCCCGCTTCTGAGCGTCTCAATCGCTTTCTCTTCGCCGAGCGAGCTGGTTACAAAAATGAACGGCACGCTCGGGCAAAGGTCACGGGCAATGGCCAGCGCGTGGAACCCGTCAAACGCGGGGAGTCCATGGTCTGATAGAATGACGTCGGGTGGATGATGGTGAAGCTCGTGCAAAAAATCTGCCTGTGTGTCCACGCGTTTGGCGCGGAAATTTATGTGCGCCTGGCGCAGAACGTGATTGATGCGGACTACATCGGCGGCCACGTCCTCCAGGATCAAAATGCGAATCTCTTTGCTCACAAACTAAGTTGCTGGCACATAAGGTTTCATAACCGTTTTCGGAATGATAAACAGTGGGGTGAGAACCCGATTTGCGGAGAAAATGTACCTGACACCGACGCCTGGGGCGGCTGAAGGTTTCAATTCGGGCAATTTCATAAACAATTTCTCACATGTAACATGGTGCCTGCGACACACATCCCCCTTTGCGGGATGAACGGCCCACACGCCGATTCTCCGTCCGCCCGAATGCCCGATTGTCCCGCAGAGTGAAATTCAATCTGCCGGCCTGCACCATCACAACTGCAACGACGCAACGATGGTTACAGTCGCCGAATTGGGTGAGCCGACCGAGTAACTCGCATTTGGTGAAATGGTCAGCCCCACGGTCTTCAATACCTTCAGCAGCCCCAACGGCTGGACGACTACCGAGGTAGTGGATGAACCGGCGGGGAACACCACCGAACCGCTCAAGCTCTGGTAGTCCACGCCGTTTTGAGCCGTGCCACCGAGCGAGTAATAAATCGTCAACTGTGAGCTCGTATTACCCGTGCGGGTCACGGTGAAAACGCCCGGTGTCAAACTCGTCGCCAATGGCTGCGTTGCGGCTACGGTCACCGTGGCCGACGGCGGTGGGGGCGCGTTCGTCACGGTGATGCTGTGGCTGACACTGCTGGTCTGGCCGCTGCTGCCGGTCACGGTCAGCGTGGCGGAGAAGCTGCCGGCACCGCTGTAAGTGTGCGATGGATTCTGCGTCGTGCTGGTCGAGCCATCGCCGAAATTCCAGCTCCACGAAGTTACCGGACCGCTGGATTGGTCGGTGAATTGCACGGCCAACGGCGCCTGGCCCGAACTCGGATTGGCCGAAAAGTTTGCTGTCACCGGCTGTGGGGGCGCATTCGTGACAGTGATGGTGTGGCTGACACTGCTGGTCTGGCCGCCGCTACCGGTCACGGTGAGCGTGGCTGTAAATGATCCGGCGCTATTGTAGGTGTGCGATGGATTCTGCGTCGTACTGGTCGAGCCATCACCAAAATTCCAATTCCACGAAGTGGGATTACCCGAGGACGTGTCGGTGAACTGAACCGGCAACGGCGCCTGGCCTGAACTCGGATTGGCCGAGAAGCTGGCGGTTACTGGTGCCGGTGCATTCGTGACGGTGATGGTGTGGCTGGCGCTGCTGGTCTGGCCACTGCTGCCGGTCACGGTGAGCGTGGCCGTAAATGATCCAGCGCTATTGTAAGTGTGCGACGGACTCTGAGTTGTGCTGGTCGAGCCATCACCGAAATTCCAATTCCAAGAGGTGACCGGGCCGCTGGACTGATCGGTGAACTGAACCGGCAATGGCGCCTGGCCTGAACTCGGATTGGCCGAGAAGCTGGCCCTTACCGATGCGGATGCGTTCGTTACGCTGATGGTCTGGCTCGCGCTGCTGGTCTGGTTGCTGCTGTTGGCCACCGTCAGTGTCACGGTGAAATTACCCGCGCTATTGAAGGTGTGTGACGGGTTCTGTGTTGTGCTGGTCGAGCCATCGCCAAAATTCCAATTCCAGGAAACCGGATTGCCCGAGGACGTGTCGGTGAATTGCACGGTCAATGGCGCCTGACCCGAGGTCGGATTCGCCGTGAAACTCGCCGTCGGCGCGGCGTTGGTGACGCTGGCGTGAATCGTGACGGTGGCGCTGCTTGGCGAGCCGGCTTGGTAGGCCGAGCCGGGTGCGAGCGTAACAATCACTGTCTTGTCGCTCGTCTGGCCATGATTGATGGGCGTGATGGCCAGTGCGGCGTCCGACTGGCCGGCGGGGAAGGGACTGTTCGTCGGCAGTTGCTGGAAATCCACGCCGTTCACGGCGGTGCCGGAGAATGTCCAATTCACTTGATACGATTGCGAGGTGTCGCCGGTGCGATGGAAGTTGATGGTGCCGGGGACCTGTCCGTTGAAATAAGCATCAGGTTGCGTGGCCGTGAGCGTGATGACCGGCGCCGACGATGTGCTGGTGACCGATATCGTCTGGCTGCCGCTGCTGGTCTGACCGCTGCCGTTGGCCACGGTCAAGGTCACGGTGAAATTGCCTGTGTTGTTGAATGTGTGCGATGGATTCTGAGTTGTGCTGGTGGTGCCATCGCCGAAATTCCAATTCCAGGAAGTCGGACTGCCGCTGGAAGTGTCGGTGAATTGCACGTTTAATGGGGCCTGGCCGCTGGTCGGGTTTGCGGCGAAACTGGCCGTCAGGGTTGGCGGGGGTGCCGCACCGTCGGTCAGCGCTTTATAGAGATTCAACCGGCCACCGCTGATGCATTTGCCCTGCAAGGATGGCAAGGGGTCCACGTTAGCCAGAACCTGTTGTTTGATTTGCTGGTAGTTATCATTCGGAAAATGCGCTTCCATTACTGCAATTGCGCCCGCTGTCATTGCACATGCCATTGAGGTGCCGTCATCAAACTGGTAATCGCTGTTGGAGCCATTCCAGCAGGAATAAATCTCCTGTCCGGGCGTGGCCAGGTCCACGTTCGTCGCGCCGTAATCCGACCACAACGGTAATTGGTCGCTGGAATCGGTCGCGGCCACAGCAATGACGTTGTCCAGGTCGGAATAGCTGGCCGGGTAGAGCGGCGTCACGTCGTTGTCCGCGCCGGAATTGCCGGCGGCCGCCACGAACATGATGCCTGCGTTGCGCAGGCTGGCGATGGCGTCATGCAGCGCCTGTGACGTGAAACCGGTGGAACCCCAACTGGCGTTGACGATGTTGGCGCCGTGGCTCTGTGCGAATTGCAGGCACTGGATAGCCCCGTCTATCGTACCGTTACCCGTCGAGTCCAGGAATTTGCACGCCATGATTTGCACGTGCCACGCCACGCCGACCACGCCGACCGTGTTATTACCCACTGCGCCGATGGTGCCGGCCACGTGTGTACCGTGGCCGTAATCGTCCAACGGATTGCCGTTGCCCAGACCATTGGTCGTCACGTTGATGCCGTAAAGATCGTTGGTGTAGCCGTCCTGGTTTTCCTGCGGGTTGTGCCACATGTTGCCCGCCAGATCCTCGTGCGTATAATAAACACCGGTGTCCACAACCGCGACGATGATATTGGAGGCATCGTGCTGGACGCTCCAGGCATCCGGCGCGTCAATGTCTGCGTTGGTCTTGCCGCCAAACTGGCCGTAGTTGTGGAGGCCCCAGAGGTTGCCCTGCTGGTAATAAAAATCATTTGGCGATGCCAGCGCGTGCACATAAAAATCGTGCTCGGCGTATTGCACCAATCCGCTTTGCTGATATAGCGCGATCAGGGTGCTGGAGGTCATCAAGGGCGGCACCTTGATCACTTGCAGGTTGCCGAGTGTCGGAAAGACGTTGAGCACGGAAACGCCGAGCGAGAGGTTCAGCCCGGACAACTTTACACCGGCCAGCGGTTTGACCAGGATCCTGTCGGGCACGTAATCGTCCTGCCCCAGGCCAGTCAGGTCCTGGGTCAATCCGGTGCTTGATAAAAATGCGCCCGGTTGCACCGCCCGATAAAAGCGGACGGGAAAGTGCCCGGTCTGGTCGGCCAATGAATTCGTGATAATCAATCTTCCGTAATTGTCGGAGGACCGCTGGGCAATGCCGGCCCAATGCGTCATATTGGTTGAAGCTTCGATTTCGTAGACCTGGTTTGGTTGACCATGAAGGACCAACCTGAACTGGCCGCCGGTTGCCCTCACGGTCAGCGTGGAGGGGGCATTGGTTTGGGCCGAAACCGGCGCCGGCGCTGACAGGGCCATCAGCAGCAGCGCTGCGCCGATCACGGTAAATTTTCCAGCTTTCGGTCGAAAGCTGCCACGCCGGTCTAGCAAAAGTTTTGTCATCATAAACAGGTTCAGGTTCGTGTGTGGATTCAAATAGTTCATGGAACGTTTTTAGTTGCTATAAAGTGAGGCCGGTGTTCAAGGGCAGTGGTGACGACGGCAAAGGCGCGGCCTCCAGCGCCTTGAACAAATCCAACCGCCCACCGCTCCTGCATTTGCCCACCAAGGATGGCAGCGGATCGGTGCCGTTCAGAAGTTGCTGGATGATTTGCCGGTGGTTTTCGTTCGGGTAATAAGCGCGCAGCAAAGCGCAGGCCCCGGTTACATGCGCACAGGCCATCGAAGTTCCGTTGTCCCATTCGTAGTCGCTGTCCGAACCGTTCCAGCAGGAGAAAATCGGCGTGCCCGGTGCGGCCAAATCCACATTCGTCGCGCCGTAATCCGACCAACTGGCCAGATTGTCCTGATCGTCGGTTGCCGCGACGGACACCACGTTGTCGAGGTCGGAATAACTCGCCGGGTACAGCGGCGTTACGTCGTTGTTCGCGCCGGAATTGCCGGCCGCGGCGACGAAAATGATGTCCGCGTCCCGCAGGCTGGCCACGGCGTCGTGCAGCGCCTGCGAAGTAAAGGTGAAGCTGCCCCAGCTGGCATTGACGACCTTCGCGCCATGGCTGCGCGCATAATCCAGACAGGTAATGGCGCCATCAATCGTGCCGGTGCCGGTCGCATCCAGAAATTTGCAGGCCATGAGCTGGACCTGCCAGCACACGCCCACCACGCC
Source organism: Verrucomicrobiia bacterium (assembly GCA_035279985.1). GTDB lineage: Bacteria > Verrucomicrobiota > Verrucomicrobiia > Limisphaerales > UBA11358 > UBA11358. The sequence goes on along the minus strand of DATEGR010000383.1, from coordinate 6,124 downwards.
CGCGCTGTTGTTGCCGACCGCGCCAATGATGCCGGCGACGTGCGAGCCGTGGCCGTAGTCATCCCACGGGTTGTTGTTGCCGGCGACGACGTTGATGCCGTGGCTGCCGTCCGCCGGGTTCACCCACATGTTTGCCGCCAGGTCCTGGTGCGTGTAGCGGATACCGGTATCCACGTCCGCCACCACAACATCGCTCGCGTCTGTGGTGAGGCTCCAGGCTTCCGACGCGCGAATGTCCGCGCCCGGTGTGCCGCCGGTCTGGCCTGTGTTTTTCAGGTTCCAAAGATTGCCCTGCTGATAATAAAAATCGTTTGGATCATTGAGCGCCCGGACATAGAAATCGTGCTCCGCGTATTGGACGAGTCCGCTCTGCCGGTACAGGCCGATTAACGCCTCAGCTGTCGCGCCCGTGGGCACCTGGACGACTTCGAGATTGCCAATCGCCGGGAAAACTTTGAGCACAGGTACGCCGAGCATATGGTTCAGCGTGGACAGATTCGCGCCGGGCAACGGCTTTACCAGAACCCGGCCAGGGAGGAAATCAGGGCTGGTTTGCGCGGCTGCATTCGAGGCGCCCAAAAGAACGACCAGTGAAACTCCCAGGAGATATGCGAACATTCCGAAGAAACTCTTTCGCGACCCGGGCCTTGTGTCTGCTCGCCTTTTTTTCATGGAGTCATCTTCCTTTCCATTTGATTTGTCATGGTGAGCGTTATCATAGGCCGTTGGGTTTTCATTTTGGTAGATGGGTGAAACCCTGAAAGGCAGGGGCGGATTGACCCACCGCGGTGGGTTCGGGTTGTCAGACACTCAACGATTGCCCGGTTGTTTAAAGGCCGCCAGGGCGATTTGCAGGCTTCGGGTTTTGGCTTTTTCGGCAGCCGCGCGCGCATACACCTCGAAAGTCGCGGCCGCCGTTGTCTGCCAGTCGAAGCGCCGCGCCTGTTTCAAACCCGCGTCACGCATTTGTTCGCGCAGCCCTTCCTCGGTCACCAGCCGCGCCATCTGCCGGTGCAATGAACCGGTGTCTTCCGGGTTGACCGAGGCGGCTGCGTCGCCTACTACCTCGCTCAATGCGCCGCGCGTCGAACTTATGACCGGACAACCGCAAGCCATGGCCTCCACCGGCGGCAGGCCAAAACCCTCGAACAAAGACGGGTAAACGAACACATCCGCGGCGCGATACAAATTCGGCAAATCGTTCTCCGTGACGAAGCCGAGGCAGTGGATGTTGGTCGCAAATGGCGATTGTTGAATCGCGGCGTGGATGGCCCTGGCGCCATGCCAATCGCTGCCCGCAAACGCCAGTTGCCAGTCCGATCCGGTTTCCGTTTTAAACCGGTTAAACGCTTCCACCAGCTGGACGTGATTTTTGCCCGGGTGCTCCAGGCGCGCGACGTAAAGAAAAAACGGCCGGTGCAAACCATGCTTTTCCGCCACCTGTTTGCGGGCGGTCGCGCGCGATCCCGGGAAGAATCGCGTGTGGTCCACACCATTGGGAATCACGCTCAACCGCTCTGCCGCAACGCCGAAGAACTGGAGAACATCCTGCGCGGTGGCCCGGCTGACGGTAATGATTTGATCCTGCCGTTGCGCCAGTTTCCGTGCCAGGACCCGCCCGTAAAACATCCGCAACCGGTCGTATTTGCCGGCGAGATGGAACGGGGCGAGATCGTGAATGGTGGCAACCAGCGCGCAAGGTTGTGGCCATAGCATCCGCCGGTAACTCGGCACGTGCAACACATCCAGCCGGCGGTCGCGCGCGATTTGGGGCAGCGCCGTTTGATGCCACCAGATGTTTTTCAAGGCGGGACGAAACCGCTCCGAAACCGGGACGATATTCAGTTCCGATTCGGCAAAGGCGAACAGCGGCAGATCTTCCTCCAGCACAAACAGCGTGAATTGATGCTGCGCGGCGTGGGGCAGAAGCGCACGTACCAGCGCCAGAACATATTGCGCCACACCGCTTTTGCCGCGTTGAATCACCGAAGTGGAAATGCCGATGTTCATGCCGCGTCGTCCGCCAATTTGGAAATTTCGGGCTGCCGCCGGGCCCGGAATTTCGCCCGCCACAACTCTGCGGCCATGGCCGGGCCGAAATGCCACAAATCGGCCGCATAACGCTTGAACAGCCGGCGCGGTTCCCGGCCCAGCCGGAACAGCCATTCCAGGCCGGCTTGCCGCATCCAGACCGGCGCACGCCTGACGCGGCCCGCCAGAAAATCGATCGTTGCGCCTACGCCCATTACCACCGGCACCCCCAGCGAACGATAGTGCCTCGCCATCCATTTTTCCGCCTTCGGGCAGCCGAACGCGACGAACAGCAAGTCCGGCCGCGCAGCGAGGATTTTCTTCCGAATCTCGGCATGGTTCATTTCGGCGAGCGGCCGGAACGGCGGCGAATAATGGCCGATGACCAGATTCGGAAATTCGGTCTGCACGTTGGCGACGGCCTGCTCGTTGGTTTGCGGGGCTGCGCCAAGAAAAAAAACCCGATAATTGTTTTTCGCCGCGAGCCGCAGGATTTCCGGTGCCAGATCCGAGCCGGCCACGCGTTCCGGCAGCGGATTGCCCAACAGCCGCGACGCCCACACCAGCGGCGTGCCGTCGCAGAGGACCAGATGCGCCTCTGCCAGAATCCGGCGGAGTTCCGCGTCGCGCCGCGCTTGCACCAGGAAATCCACATTGGCCGTGACGACGTAATGCGGCTGGCGCGTGGCAACCATGTCCTGGATCCGCCTCAAGGTTTCAGCAAACGTGACGTTGTCGAAGGCTATGCCGAGCACGGCGACCGGGGCGGGACGTGAAACGGACGGGGGTGGGAGCCCGGGCATGGGTTTGACCGCGCCCGATGGTTCCAAAAGCTGTTGGGCAGCACTCATTTTTCCTTGATTCAAATGTAAACAGTGAACACCCGTGCTCGTGGTCGTAAAATGGGTAGTCTCCCTTCTCCAGGGCGCCGCCGGGGCCGGTTTCGCGAATTGAATGGGGTGTTTGCCCACGGCGTTTGCGGTTTTTACCCACTTATGCAAACAAGCCATCCTCACTTACGGTGGGAGCGGATCGCCGGATTGGTCAGATGAACATGGAGAAACAATTGAATTCCTATCCGCTCTCGCCGATGCAGCAGGGTATGCTGTTTCACGCCCTGTCGTCGCGGGAAGCGGGGGTGGACGTGGAGCAAATTTTTTGCACGACGCCCGAGAATCTGGACGTCCCGGCCTTCGAACGCGCCTGGCAGCGGGTGGTGGACCGGCACGCCGTCTTGCGGACCATTTTCCATTGGTCGGGCCTGGCCGAACCGTGCCAGGAGGTCCAGCCGCAAACCGCGGTCGAATTTAAATTTGAAGACTGGCGTGAGACATCGCCGGCGGAACAAAAAGGTCGGTTTGAAACCGCGTTGCAGGCCGACCGCGAGCGCGGCTTCAGCCTGTCTGAAAAACCGCCGATGCGCGTGGCGCTCTTCCGCCTGGGCGAGGCTGTCTGCCAGTTCCTTTGGACCTTTCATCACCTGTTGATTGATGGCCGTGCGGTCGTCCTGGTGCTCAATGAAGTCTTCGCGTGTTACGAAGCCTTTGTTCGCGGCGGCGACCCGGACTTGCCGGCGCCCCGGCCTTACCGCGAATACATTGACTGGCTGCAGCGACAGGACTGGTCGGCGGCGGAGACTTTCTGGCGGCAGACCTTGAAAGGATTCATGACGCCGACATCCCCTGGCACCACGCATATGCCAGCGGGGCCGATTGGTGAAATTGAGCCGGGACGAATTCGTGGAGAACAGGAACTCAGCCTGTCCGGGCGCACGACGGCCGCCTTAAAATCGCTGGCGCGAAAGAACGGCTTCACCCCCAACACCGTGTTACAGGGCGCCTGGGCGTTGCTGTTGAGCCGTTACAGTCGCGAGGAAGATGTGGTCTTCGGCGTCATTCGCGCGGGCCGGCGGTCCAACCTGCCGGGCGCCGGGGCGACCGTCGGGTTGTTCATCAACACCGTGCCCGTGCGGGTTCGGGTGGCGCCGGAGATGCCGCTGGTATCCTGGCTGCAAACCGTCCGCGAGGCGTGGAACGCGCTGCGCGATTTCGAACACGCACCGTTGGTGGCGATCCAGGGCTGGAGTGATGTGCCACGCGGCCAGCCGCTGTTCGAGACGATTTTCAATTATCAGGACCCGTCGTGGGACGCCGCCCTGCGGGCGCAAGGTGGCAAATGGACAAACCGCGAATTCAGCATCCGGAGCCAGTCCAATTACCCGCTGGCGGTGGATGCTTACGGTGGCGAGGCGGTGAAGATCAAAATCCTTTATCACCGGAATCGTTTCGACGACGACGCTGTTGCCCGGATGCTCGGCCATTTCAAAACGCTGCTTGAAAACATGGCGGCCGGTCCGGAAGAGCCGGTGGCGCGGTTGGCGATGTTGACGGGCGCCGAACGCGATCAAATCATCGCAAAATGGAACGACACGGCGGCGGAGTTTCCCCGGAACAAATGTGCCCACCAACTTTTTGAGGAGCAGGCGGCGCGAACGCCCGAGGCCCTCGCCGTGGCTGACGGAGCCGGGCAACTGACCTACGGCGAGCTGAACGAACGCGCGGACCAACTCGCGCACCGCTTACGCGAACTGGCGGTCGGCCCGGAAGTTTGTGTCGGCGTTTGCCTGGATCGTTCCGTGGCGATGGTCGTGGGCAAGCTTGCGATTTGGAAGGCCGGCGGCGCTTACGTACCGCTGGATCCGTCGTATCCGACCGAGCGGCTCAGGTTCATGCTCGAAGATGCCAAAATACCCGTGCTCCTGACCCAACCATCGCTGCGCAACAATTTCAAATCTGAATTTTCCGATCTGAAACTTTTGTGTGTAGACGACGCAGGTCACACATCACGTTTCACGCATGGCAGTTCGATTCCGCGCTCCGAATTCCCCGTCCCGAATTCCGATAATCTCGCCTACGTCATCTACACTTCCGGTTCGACCGGCCGGCCCAAAGGCGTCGAAATTGAGCACCGGAGCCTGGTCAATCTCATCACCTGGCACCAGCGCACCTACCAGGTGAGGCCCGCCGACCGCGCGACACAAATCGCGACCCCGGCGTTTGACGCGTCGGTCTGGGAGTTGTGGCCGTACCTCACCGCCGGCGCGAGCATTCACATTCCCGACGAAGAGACACGGCTTTCCCCCGGGAAACTTTTGCGCTGGCTGACCGGAGAGGAAATAACGCTGTCGTTTGTGCCGACGCCGATTGCTGAAGCCATGCTGGAGGAACCGTGGCCGGACGATTGCAGGTTGCGCGCGCTGCTGACCGGAGGCGACAAATTGCATCGGGCGCCCGGCAAAAAGCTTCCTTGTGTGCTGGCGAATCATTACGGGCCGACCGAGAACACGGTGGTTACGACCTGGACTCAGGTTCCTCCGCTCGGGAGAAATGCCAATCCGCCGCCCATCGGCCGACCCATCGCCAACACCCAGGTCTTCATCCTTGACCAGAATCTCCAGCCCGTCCCTGTCGGCGTGCCCGGCGAACTGCACATCGGCGGTGTGGGGCTGGCGCGCGGTTATCACCATCGTCTCGATCTCACGGCAGAAAAATTCATTCCCAATCCATTCAACGCCGAACCCGGCACCCGGCTGTACCGGACCGGCGACCTCGTCCGTTGGCTGCCGGATGGCCAGATCGAATTTCTCGGTCGCTCGGACCATCAAGTCAAAATTCGCGGCCAGCGTATTGAACCGGGCGAAATTGAAGCCGCCCTCAACCGGCATGCCGCCGTGCGCGAAGCCGTAGTTGTCGCGCGTAAAGACGCCAACGGTGAAAATCGTCTGGCGGCGTACGTCGTCCTTAAATCGGAAATCGATAATCGGCCTCCCGGGTCGGAGTTAAGCCGGGGTGGGAAAGTAAAAACGGAAGCCGGCGGATTGCGCCGTTTTTTGCGCGAGAAGCTGCCGGATTCCATGGTGCCGGCCGCCTTTATTTTCCTGGACGCGCTGCCGTTGACGCCCAATGGCAAGGTGGATCGCAACGCGTTGCCGAAGCCGGACTTCCGGGTCAAACCCGAACGACCGTTCGTTGCGGCGCGCACGCCGGCCGAAGAAAAGCTGGCGGACATCTGGCGCGAAGTTCTGGGCGTAGAG
>DATEGR010000382.1:0-4170 GCA_035279985.1 Verrucomicrobiia bacterium | reverse complement strand
GTCCGGAAACCGACACGCGGACAAGGCTGTCCGCGCTCCTTTGGTTGCGACTTGGCCGCGTTAAGCTTTTGGAAGCCATTCCACCTCCTCACGTCGGCGGCTACCATTCGACTTCACTGATTCTGCGCCGCCAGAAATCGCTCGGCGTCGATCGCCGCCGCGCAGCCCGCGCCGGCTGCCGTCACGGCCTGCCGATAAATGTGGTCCGCGCAATCGCCCGCGACAAACACCCCGGGCACATTCGTCATCGTACCCTTTTGGGGAACGATGTAGCCGTTGTCGCCCAATTCAATCTGGCCTTTGAAAATTTCCGTGTTCGGCGTGTGCCCGATGGCAATGAACACCCCGGCGCAATTCAGAGCCGATTCCACCCCGGTCTTGAGATTCTTCAATTTCACGCCGGTCACCTTGTCCTGCTTTGGGTCGAGGACCCCGGTCACGACGGAATCCCAAATGGGCTTGATTTTGGGGCTCGACAGCGTGCGTTCGGCCATGATTTTGGACGCGCGTAATGTATCGCGGCGATGGACCAGATGAACCTCTGACCCGAACCGCGTCAGGTAAAGCGCCTCTTCACAGGCGGAATCACCGCCGCCGACTACAACGAGCGGCTGGTTGCGGAAAACCGGCAGTGCACCGTCGCAAGTGGCGCAGTAAGTCACGCCCTTGGTTTCCAGTAAATCTTCTCCGGGCACGCCGAGATGCCGGTGGCTTGCGCCGGTGGCGATAATGACGGTTTGCGCCTCGACTTTTTCACCGTCCACCGTTAGCGCAAAGGGACGTTTGGATAAATCCACAGCTTCGACGGAGCCAAAACTGGCCCGGGCGCCGAAACGTTCCGCCTGTTTCTGCATCCGCGTCATTAATTCATAGCCATCCACGCCTTCGGGAAAGCCGGGATAATTCTCGACGATGCTGGTGGTGGTGAGCAACCCGCCGGGCTGTTGGCCGGTGAGCACGAGCGGCTGGAGATTGGCGCGCGCCGTATAGAGCGCCGCTGTCCAGCCGGCGCAACCTGAACCGATGACGATGACCTGTTCCATAAGCGCGCGAAAGGTAGTGGCTGAACGCGCCGGTTGCAAGTTTGCGCGAATAGAGGTGGCGCCCTGATTTAAGTTTGGAGTTCCGCGTTTACGCGGTTCCGGGTCGCCTGAAGGCGGAACTCCGAGCAAATCCAAGACAGTACTGTTTTCCAGGTTGCTTTGGGGGCCAATCGGGTTTTGACTCCGGATGTCCTTAATGTCGCAAACAAAGCGCCGGAAATGGATTTGGCAGCATTTGAGACAGGTACTCGCGGCGGGCGCTCGCGGATCTTTCCGTGGAGCACGAATTACGAAATCATTTGGCGACGAATCTTAAAACAGGCTGTTAAATGAATATGAACCCCAAACTCCTCCTCGGCCTCGCGCTCGTCCTGAGCGGCGATCTGAATTGCCCTGCGGCCATCATCTATCCCAAAGCCCCGGACGGAGGACAACAAGTAATCCGGGAAGCATTCAAGGGGCTGTCGCGAAGCATCTCCCGTTACCTCGGCGGCTATCAAATCGAAGATTTGACCATCGCCAATCCATTCCGGGATTATTCTGTCGGGCTGACGAATCTGGCTTCGGGTCAATTGCTCCCGGCGGCCCGGGCCGGCACCTGGCGGTATGTGTTGATGCATGGAACCAACGCCGTGGGCGCAGCCGAATTGATGGCCGACCCAACCAACAGCACGGCGCTGAAATTTGCCGGTCTGGACACCACCGATTTTCCCAGGCAAAGCCTGGAGGCGTTGCGGAGAGCGGAACAACTGCCGCAAATTCAAAAACCGGATTATGAACTTCGCCGGTTGGACTGCCCGTCCATCCTTTTCGTTGCCGTCTGGCTGCACGGGAAATCAGACGACATCCTCATCCCCTTGCCGCCTGCCAGGGGGCGATGGAATGCCTACCAGCCTTATTCCGAGAGCGAAATGATCAAGCTCTTACAGCCGGAAGCGGAGCAGCGGTTGAAGGCCGGCAGCGGAACCATGCAGTAGGACAGGCGTCGCGCCTGTCTCTAACTTGATAAAATCAGATCGGACCGGAGGCTGTCTGTTCCAGCCGAGGCACATTAAACAGGGACGCAATTATTTGAGATGGAGACAGGCGCGACGCCTGTCCTACGGATTCGCGCTCCACCCGCCCAGTTACTTTGGCGGCGGTTTTTCCGAAAGACTGTCGGCAGCAGGCGTGTTCGTTTGGGTCACCACCGGCTTTGGAACCAGAAGTTGAGCGCGGGTTTTGAGCAGGGGATCAACCGTCCAGGTCGGTACAGAATAAACCCATTGATTGAACGCGCTTTCGCGCGCGAGTTTGTCCTGCAACTTCTTCAAATTGGCCTGGAATGATTTGTCTGCTGCCGCCTGCTGCTCCGGTTTTTCGCCTTTGACCGGGACCGGTTTGCCGGGCAGTGTGGCCGACGTGTGGACGGTCAGATAATAATTATCGTTCGTCTTCTGGCCGACATTCACTGCATAATCGAATCCGTCAAAGGTTTTGATTTCAACCCGCGTCGGTTCAGACAGACCCGTTTGCTGCGGATTCAGGCCGGTCGCCACGTCCGCAAAGCTCGGCGAGGAAAATGAACCGGCCGTTTCAGAAACCTTCGTACTGTCCAGTTTCTCGCCCGGCTTCGCGCCGGCCAGCTCCCAGTCGTTGGTTTCGCTCGAACGGGTCAGTTCCCAGGAATTGGTTGCTTCCGGGAAGTTCACGGAAACACTTTGCGGTTTCTCAATCTGGAAAAAGGTCTTGTCCAGCCACTGGTCCGGCGCCGGGCTCGCCTCATTCAGCGGATCGCTGACCACGGCCACCCTGGGCGAATTGGTGGCGGTGAGCACATAACGCCCGTCCGGCCAGCCGGTCTCCGCCGCGTCCGGCGAAGGCCGACTGCTTTGCTGCGTGTGCGCCTTGCCCAGCCACAAGGCATGGATCGGCTTGCCGTCGACATTGTAAAACGCCAGCAACGTTGCGGCATTGGTTCCCTGCCCTGACGCCGCCAGCTGCAATCGCGGCAATTGCGACGGCCCCACCTCCTCGGTCTGGATAATTTTCAAATCGCGCAGTTTCAGCAGGAACTGGCTGATTTGGCTGAAATTGGCCGGATAATCGTCACGTTGCTGGACGCACCAAAGCCCGTTCGTCTTCGCCAGCGTCAACTCGTTCGTGCCCTGCTGAATCCGGATTTGGGCCACGTCGTTCACTTGAAAATCGCCAAGCAATTTTTGGCCCAGTTCCGGGCTTTGGTTGTTCCAGCCGGCCGTCTGTTTGCGGTAATGCAGCCACGCAGCGCCGCCGAGCACGAGGACCAGAACCAACAAGATGAAAAATTGTTTGCGGTTCATCTGGCGGAACTCCGCTTGCGTTTCCACGCCGCCAGCCCGAGACCAAACACACTGACCAGCGCCGGCATGGCGGCGATGTTGAGCCATTCAATGTGCGTCTGCAAGGAAACGACATCCTGACGCAAATCCTTTTGCACCTGCTTCAAATCAGTGCGGACTTTGGCCTCCTGTTTTTGAAAGTTATCAATTTGCGCCTGCTGCTCCGGTGACAGGATGTACCGCTGGTTCTGGCTCTTGGTTTGTTGCAATTCCCCCAGTCGTTGCTTCGTTTCCGCCAGACTGTCCTGCAATTCCTTGATCTTGCCCTGATATTGCATTTCGGCCGCCGCTTCCATTTTTTTGATGACAATAAACGGACGGTTTTCCACCCCCCGGCTGCGCATGGCGATGAGGTCGCTGTTGCCGGACATCTGCCCGATCGCATCCTGCGCAAAACTCAGATTGTCGTTAAGTTCCATTGCCATGTTGCCGAAGACCGAGTTGACCTCCCGCAACGAGAACTGGTCGGACAGCATGTCCGCATCACCCACCAGAATGACGGTGTTGACGCCCGTACTTTCCTTCAGGAACCCGGCGGGTGAGGAAACGGTGTTTGTGCCTTCGGCGGGCGGGCCCTCGGGAAAGGCGGTCTTGAATTTGCCGGTCAGCTTGATGGCCAGCGGATATTCAACACCGGAGGCGTTGAAATTTTTCAGAACCTGGTCGCCGGTCAAATTGTACAAAACCGCATCAGTCAACTCCGCATCCTTCGTGCTCTTCACCAGAACAGTCTCTTTCAGCCCGGCCACCGGCACACCGGTAAACGC
>DATEGR010000381.1:0-4705 GCA_035279985.1 Verrucomicrobiia bacterium | reverse complement strand
CAACGATGAGGCCGCTCAGAAAATCACTCTCGGCATTGACGGCCCGGAAGGAGGTGGCCGTCGGCAAATGTCTTCGCCGGACATCGAGTGCGGCGCGAATGCGCGCTTCAAAAAAAGGCTCGTTTATCTCGACCCGCTCCGGGGAAAGGACACGAACATTGATTTTGGACCTGGCATTGAAGAAGCCAATGCCGAGAAATCGCTGGCGGTGATCCTTGACCTGAACGAGTTCGCCATCGGCGGGTAGCCGCGACGCCCTCGTCGCGGAAGCAGGCGACGAGGCGTCGCCACCACCAGGTTGCGTCAACCGGAGGATTTCACCGCGATAAATCCATGGGTGGCCGGCGACAATACGGTCGGCCTCACCCGGTTTTAGTAGAACAGTTGGCAATGGGTCCATATTTAGTAAACAGTGACCGGAAACGCCCACGCTGACGGCACTGGTCGTTCGTGCGGCCTTTTTGCACTCGGTTCCAGCGCTCATTCTTCGCTTGAACCGGCAAAAAGGAAACCTAAAAAAGGAAAGTTTTTGATGCGCCCGACCCTGGCTCCCGTTAATTTAAGCGGACAATTTCGACATGTCATTTTTACTCGTTTTCCTCGGGAGCGGCACTTCGCAAGGCGTGCCGGTGATCGGCAGGGAATATCCGCCGGAATTTTTGGCGAACCCGAAGAACCACCGCACGCGGCCTTCCATTTATGTCGCCACCGACCGGACCAAACTGGTGGTGGACACCACGCCGGAGTTCCGGATGCAAATGCTCCGCGAAAACATTCTCTGGCTCGACGCGGTGGTTTTCACCCACTCGCACGCGGATCACGTCATGGGGCTGGACGATTGTCGGCGGTTTTGTGACGTTCGCGGCGGACCCCTGCCGGTTTATGCCAATGAAGAAACGATGACGTCGCTCAAACGTGTATTTATTTACGCCTTTGACGGCCGGCCGATCCCTAAAGGCTATTTTCATCCTGAACCGCACGTGATAAATGGACCATTCACTTTGGGAGACCTTGAGATCACTCCCCTGCCCTTGCCGCACGGTTCCACCGTGACGAACGGTTATCTCTTTGTGCAAAACGGCCGGAAGCGGCTTGCCTATCTGAGCGATTGCAAGGAAGTCCCGCCGGCCGTCGTGGAAAAGGTCCGCGACGTTGAAATCGCCGTGCTCGACGCGCTCCGGCCCAAACCGCATCCGACGCACATGAGCCTTGACGAAGCGCTGACCGCCGCGCGGCGTATTGGCGCAGCCAGAACATTCTTCACACATTTGACTCACGATTACGATCACGACAAGTCGCAAGCTGAACTGCCCGATGGCGTTGCGCTTGCGTACGACGGCCTTAAAATCGAGGACACCCTATGAATTTTAGAATGTTCTATGCCGTTCAAGGTCTAATGACCAGGGTATGAGATTTTTCCCAATCCGGCTCGCAATTTTGTCGGCGGTACTGGCGCCGCTGCTGGCCCGGGCCGGCGGCGATGAAGTCGTGCTCATTTACAATAAACGCATGCCGGGGTCCAGGTCCGTGGCCGAGTATTATGCCAAGGCGCGAGAGGTGCCTCAAAAGCAGATTTACGGTTTTGCCATGACAACCAATGAGGTGATGTCGCGGGAGGAATTTCGCGACAACCTGCAATTACCGCTGGCCCGCCGGCTGGATTCCGATGGCCTCTGGCGATTCGGCTTTGTGACGACTCGCGCAACGAACGACGGACCGGCGAGTATGCAATATCGCGTGGTCGCTTCCAGGATCCGCTACGCCGTTTTATGTTATGGCATCCCGCTGAAAATCGCGCCAGATCCGGATTTGAATGAAACGTTTACGAATGGGATGAAACCGGAATTAAGACGGAACGAGGCCGCCGTCGATTCCGAACTCGCCTGGTTGCCGATGATAAAAACGGGCGTTTCGCTGGATGGCCCGATACAAAACTGGATTTACGGCACTACCAATGCCGCGCTTTTAAATCCGACCAACGGCATTTTGCTGGTCGCACGGCTTGACGGGCCGGGCGCTGACATCGCGAAAGGCCTCGTGGACAAGGCCCTGGCAGCCGAGCGTGACGGCTTGTGGGGACGAGCCTACTTCGACGCGCGCGGATTTCCCAAAACAGATAGCTATTATCTGGGCGACGAATGGATCCACGAAGGAGCGGAAATCTGCAGTGAACTGGGATTCGAAACCACCCTGGATGACAAGCCGGAAACGTTTCCCGCAAGCTTTCCGATGAGCCAGATTGCCATTTACTGCGGGTGGTATGATGGCAATGTTTCCGGGCCATTTGCATTGCCCAGGGTGGAATTCATGCCCGGTGCTTTCGCCTATCATTTGCATTCGTTCAGTGCCGAGACCATCCGCTCCGAAGATCGAAACTGGTGCGGCCCGCTATTGGCCAAGGGAGCGACCTGCACGATGGGCTGTGTGTACGAACCTTACCTCTCCGGCACGCCAAACATTGCCGCCTTTCTGGCGCGCTGGATGGCCAACGGCTTCACCTTCGGCGAGGCCGCCTGGGCGGCACAACCGGTCATTTCCTGGCAGACAACTGTTATCGGCGACCCGCTTTACCGGCCGTTTGGCAAACCGCTGCAACTTCTGTCCGCGCAACTCGAGCGCCGTCACAGCCCTCTGAGCGAATGGGCGTGCCAGCGGGTCGTTGACCTGGCGCTCGCCCATGGCGCGTCCATCTTCCGGATGGCAATTTATCTTGAAAATAACAACGCGACCACCAATAGCGCCGTGCTCACTGAAAAATTGGCCGACCTTTATGAACGGGAAGGCAAACCGTCCTCGGCCATTGAAACGTACCAACGCGCGCTAAACCTCAACCCGTCGCCGGAACAGCGCATTCGTCTCCGGCTTATGCTCGGCGACAAGCTGGAGGTGCAGAACCGGGACCAGGAAGCCTACGCCGATTATCAACAACTGCTCCAGGAATCCACGGACTATCCCGGCCGAATGATCATTTACCAGAAGCTTTTGGCCCTGGCACGCAAACTCAACAAGCCCGATGAAGTGGCCCGCTACGAGGCGCTGACCAAATAACCGGCAAATTGGCATGGCGACGTTTTACGATACCCACGCGCATCTCGACTATCCTGATTACGCAAATGACTTGCCGGAAGTCATCGCGCAAGCGCAGGCCGTCGGCGTGGTTAAAATGATTTCCATCGGAACGAGCCTCAGCAGCAGTGAGCGCGCCATGCGGCTGGCGGATAGATTCCCGTCCATTTATGCCGCCGTCGGCTGGCACCCCAGCGAGGTAATGAAAGCGCCGTCCGACCTGCGCCCGGCTTTGCGCGAATACGCCAAACATCCCAAGGTTGTCGCCATCGGTGAAATCGGTCTGGATTATCATCATTTGCCGAGTTCGCAAAATGGCAATGCCGGGGACGACAAACTTTACCGGCAACGGCAGGCCGAAATTTTTCAGCAACAAATCGAAGTCGCCATCGAAGCCGGGCTGAACTGCATCATCCACCAACGCGATGCCTTTGATGACACGCTCGCGCAACTCAAACCGTTTGCCGGCAAAACGCGCGGCGTTTTTCACTGTTTCGGCGAAAACGCGGACCGGATGCGTCGTGTGCTGGAAATCGGTTCCCTCGTCAGCTTCACCGGCATCGTGACTTTCAAGAACGGCCAGAATGTCCGCGACACCGTCGCCGCCACGCCGCTGGACAAGCTCATGCTGGAAACCGATTGTCCTTATCTCGCACCCGTGCCCTATCGCGGCAAACGCTGTGAACCGGCTTACGTAAAGGAAATCTCCGATGTCGTCGCCCGGGTCAAAGGCTGCTCGCTCGATGAATTGAGTGCAGCGACGTGCCAGACGGCAGCTGACTTTTTCTGGAAATTGCAGAGGCAGGAGCCGGCGTGAGCAGGCTCAGGCAGGGAAATTGAAACTGAACGGAGCTTCGTCAACCAGGCTCCTGCAAAAAATGGCCGAAGAATTGCAACTGCGCAGCCACGGCGAGGCGTCGCTGCCGACGTTGATTTATCTGCCAGGTTTGCACGGTGATTGGACGCTCATCGGCGGATTTCGTCATGCCATAGCCGGCAAAGTGCGTTTTGTTGAAATTACCTATCCGCGCACGCTCACGTGGTCACTGGACGATTACGCGGCGGCGGTTGAAAACGCGCTGGCCACAAATGGCATTACCCGCGGCTGGCTCCTGGGCGAATCGTTTTCATCGCAGGTGGTCTGGGCCATGGTCGCGCGCGGACAATTCCCGGCCCAGGGTATTATTCTGGCCGGCGGCTTCGTCAAATATCCTTTGCGCCGCGCGGTCTGGCTGCTGGAAAAAATCACCGATCGGATATCAACCGCAGTCCTCGTCCGGATTATCTTCGGCTACGCCAAAGTGGCGCGCTTCCGTTATCGCCGTTCGCCTCAAACCTTGCCAAGCCTTGACGAATTCATCTCCCGCCGGACGGAATTGGATCGCCGGTCGGCGCAGCATCGCCTGCAGCTGCTGGCTGAAAATGATCCGCGGCCCATTGCCCGCCAGACCAAACTGCCGGTATTTGGTCTGAGCGGATTTTTCGATCCCATCGTGCCGTGGCCGCGGGTTCGCCACTGGCTCAGGAAAAATTGTCCGGCCTTGCGCGACTACCGGGTTCTCAAGCGCGCTGATCACAACGTGTTGAGCACCGCACCCGAGGAAGCGGCGGAGCAGGTGCTATGCTGGATTAATGATTT
>DATEGR010000380.1:0-16323 GCA_035279985.1 Verrucomicrobiia bacterium | reverse complement strand
GCTAACGCAGGTCAACATTCAGTTCCAACTTACAGACACGGATATCGAAATTCTAAAAAAGAATCTGACGATCAATGAGGAATATATTGCTGCAATTCTAAAACAAATTGAGGATGGAACGCCACAACCAACCCTTCAGTGGAACTGGCGATATCCTCGAACAATCAAAATTAGAAGCTGACTATTTGTAAAATTTAATCAGTGACCCCTTCCCCAACCATTCCAATATCAGGGCAGCAAGCGGGCGTCGGCACGAGTACGGGCACATACGGACATCCGTGGCTAAATTCACTGCGCCTCCGCGTCTTTGCGGTTCAGGCTGCGTGCGAGCCGTCGCAGAAGGGCTTATTGTTAGACAGGCCGCAGCGACATAGCGTCATCCGGTTCCGGACCTCATATGCTTTGCCATCGGCGGAAATCACCGGGATGCCCCCTTTGACCCAGATCGGGCCGCTCACCTTCTTATCCGTGTCCTCAATCAACCCAAGCGATGGTTCAAATTTCGGTTCGATGGGTTTGCCCGTCTTTTTGTCCCATACCACCAGCCGGCCGGCCGGACAATGCGCGGCCTCATACTCCGCCAATCGCCGGGCTTCGGGGTCGTCTGACGCCGGAACCAGGTTCCAAATCCTCCCTTTCGGGTCGCAGAAGCGGGCAAACGCGCAAAGGCTTTCTGCGTCGGTGAGCTGCAGGGTCGGCCCATCAATCGTCTCGGCCTGCTTCAGGTAAGGTTCATGGCTGGCGGTTTCGGTCCCGTCGAACTTGACCTTCTGGTGGCTGCCATCGCAGAACGGTTTGGTACCGGACTGACCGCAACGACACAGCGCATATTGCGGCGGCGCCGGATGCTGCTTGCCCTCCCGGTAATCGAGGGAATCGCCCTCGGCATTGGTGACGATCCATTGCTCGCTGAGCGGCAGGCCGCCGCTGACGAGGTAGGGACCATCCTTGGTGATTTCGATTTTCGCATTCGGCCGTTCACTTTTTTTCATAACAGTTTGTGGACTGTAGCGGCGGTCTGTGACCGCCGGAAACGACGCTCATAGAGCGCCGCTACAATTTAGATTTTTAAAATCAGTACACCACCAACTCAGCCACACCGAACCGGACCTGTCAATCCCGACTCGTTGGGAACGCCGCTACACGATCTTGCAGGGAATCACCGCGTCTTCATCAAAGGTGTAAACGGCGCACAGCCGGTGGTAGCCGTCGGCAATAACCACCTTGCCGTTGGCCGAATCCCGGACCAGCAGGAGCGGCGAGATGCTGTTCCCGGACTCGATTTTGACTATGTCCTTTTTGACATGCGAATTGCTCGCCCCGAGCAATGATAATCGTGAGGCTCGGAAGATATCCTTGGCCTTGAACTCGGACACCGGCGCCTTTTTCAGTTTATTCACCAAGCCAGCAGCCGTCTTTGGGTCATAGATCAGGTTTAAATACGACAGGGCCGCCGGGTAATCGTGTTCCTCCGGCCGGCTCAACCATTTGATTTTAATTTGGGACATATTCGTATCACCTTTGTCGGGTCCGATAGAACTGGCGGGCGGTGCCCGGTGCAAGAGGCACTGGGACAGAATTGGATTCTCCGGTCAGCCACGGTGCGGCGCCGGTATCCAGCCAGTTGTTCGTGCTACTCAGTTGGTCAGCCTGTTGCAACACAAAGCCTGGTGCCGCGCTCAACCAACTGACCACGAGCTTGGTGCCGGAAAGGTTCGCCGCCAATTGCGGAGCTGTCGGCGGTTGAAACGCGTTCACGGGCGTGGATGCCAGCGTACCGTCTTCGTTGATGGTCGCGTTGTCCGGCAGGGTCGTCGCATTCACGTTGTTTGTGAATAGCAAATCCGGGTAATCCGAAGTCCACAGGTCGGCAATGACATCGTTGGTCAGCGGCACCAAATTGTCGTTGGTAACCGGCGGACCGAAGTAATTGCCGATGACATTCACGTCGGTGGCGTTGTGCAACGTGAGCGGAGCGCGTCGCCAGTTCAGGAACGCGTTGTAAAGAATCCGGATGCCGGAAATTTCCAGGCCGTTGGTGACGTCGTCCGAAGCGGCGTCAGCGTTGTGCAATGCAATCATTGCATAAGCGGGTTGATCTGTGGGAATGGTGTTGTTGACCGCTTCGTAGGAAAAGCCTTCATCCGACAGCACATTGTCCACGATGACCACGTTGGTCGGCACGAAGAAATTGAGGAAATTGGCGGTGATGGCGGGAAAGGCACAAATGGCGTTCTTGCCCATCCCGCTAACCGTGTTGTGCGCGATGAGCATGTTATTGGCACGGCAATAGATGCCGTGGAACGCGGAGTTGCTGAACTGGTTGTCAAGGTACACCGCCGAGGTATTCAGGGTTTCGTCAAGTAAAAGGGTGCCGGTATCGTAAGTTCCAACCACGACATTCGAAATCGCGTGGTCGAAGGTGATGTTGGGCAGACTGACCGCCGTGATCGTGGCGCGGTCGAAGACGACACCGTTGGTGGCATTATAAAACAGGACCGTGTCGCCCACCCGGGCTTCATACGCAATCAAGTTGGTCGGGGTGGTGTTGTCCGCGCCGTTCTGATACACGGCAAACGTGTTCGTCGGCTGGACGGGTACATTGGTAATGACAAATGGGGCCAGGCAGGCGTTGGCCGCGTCATCGCTTAATCCGGTGAAGCTGCAACCCTGAATCCACGGACCAATGCGGGAATCAATGAACATGCCGCCATCCGCATTCGAGGCCCGCAGGCGGTTGGTGGTGGCGCCCGCCGGCGGCGAGCCGGGCAGGATCCGGTCATTGATTTCGCAAGTCAGGGGCGAATGCTCCCCGACATAGCTGGGTCCGGCACCGGTGTAATTGGTGTTGTTCAGATATGTGACCTGGCTGGACAGGGATGTGTTGAACACGATGCCGCCGTCCCAGCGGGAAATCATGCACCAATGACTGCCCGGCGGGATGGTCTGCGCCCGGGCCAACGAGGTCAGATACACCTTGAAGGCGCCGTTGGCATTCGTCTGGACCACATTGGTGTAGAACACCTGGGTCCAGGCACCGTCCGCGACGCGCCCCGGCCGGGTCGGATCGATCACCATGCCCCAACGGCTGGCATTTGGGTCCAGATAGTTTTCGTTGGTCGGCGCGGGATAACCGGCGTCCACCAGGAACTCGATGGCCGCCTCCTTGGGAACATCATTGCTAAAATTATGAGTGACGACGCCCTGGGTGAACGGCAGCGGGTCGTAATCCACGGAAAAACCCTCCACGATGACATTGGAACTGTTGTTGACGCTGAGGAATCCGGCGTGCGGGTTGCGTATCAGGATTTTGCAGCCGTTGCCGTTGATGAGCACGTTGGTGGCGCGCACCAAAGCGAGGGGAATATTGGCCGTCGTCAAGCCGTTCGAAATGACGTAGGTCGCGCCAGCCGTGAAGCGGATTTCCGCCCCGCCCGCGAAGTTGCCGACCGAATTCAACGCGTTCGAGATGAGCAGTACATCGTTGGGGCCGGGCGATCCGACGAAGTTCGTTTGTTGGACGGGTACTGGTAGAGTCAGCATCGGCGGCGGACGGGGGAACCAATCCATCGTGGCGGCCGTCGCCCAGCGAGCCGCCGGCGTGGTCAGATTGGTTGACATTTGGAAGATCAAATAATGCGGCGCGAAGGAACCGGCCGAGTTCGTCACCGGCCACTGATTGAAAATCAGGTTCGTCACGCCACCGACGATGGTTCCTGCGCTGGCGGCAGCATGGTAGGCGTCGTAGGTCAGAAAAAACTGCAACGGGCTGCCATTATTGGTGAAGGCGTTTGGGGCGGCGACCGAATTGCTGAGCCCGGCGCCACCGTAAAGCGTGACGGTCCCGTTCCCGAGAACCTGAATCCACGGACCGCTGCCACTGGCGGGAGCCGTCAGAAATTGATTGGTACCGCCAAACCCCATGCCGATCCACTCGTTGAAACCTGTCGGCAACTGCATCAGCGCCGAGGCCGTCATCGAACCATGCGGCCCGATGGGTATGAGTTGCACCCCCGCCGCCATGCCGGCACTGGCAGCCGCATTATACAAATGTCCGCTGCCATCCAGGGCCAGTTGCGTTGGCGTCGGGCCCGATTGCCAGCCGCTCCCCTCGACATCAATCCACGGAATACTGTTGGTAATGCTTCCCGCCGGTTGACTGAAGAAGTCCTGGAACACAACCTCCGCCGGCGCATTCATGACGACCACGGCCAGCCCAACTGCAAGGAATGCCCTGGTCAGGCTGCGGCAGGTTACCTGTCGGGACCTTGGCCAGAAGAGGGAATGTGCACTATGCACCTGCCTAATATAGCAAGACCGTGCGGAAGACGCAACCGCTCACGTTGATTACAGCAGTGTGTTTTGCCGGGGCGAGCGTCCTCGCGAGCCGCCTCTTCGACTGGACCGTCTTTGTCCGACCGACCGCAACCGGATTGCCTTCGAAAATTTATCAACTACCTTGATCGGTTCTCATCCCAAATAAATTTAACGGTACTCCGGCCGGGCGTTATTCCGGGCCGCCACGTGCACACTGTGCGACCAGATGTTATGTCCCCACATGCAATCCGGTTCGTTATCCGTAACTGTCTGGATGGCTCTCAGAGATCCAGCGTGTCCGTCCCAGAACGCATAATTGCAGCGGCGCAGGTGCCAGAAACCCATCCAGGCGTAATTCCAACTCAAGAAGCCCGCACTGATGCCGGGGCCAGGCCACCGCGAGTCACCCAACAAAATCATCTGCGCCGGCTTCCGGATGGATGTCACCGGAACAGAATGAACACCGATGATTCCGTACGTCCCCCAAAACATGTCCTCGTCTATGCTGTAACTGGATTTCACATCGTCGTCCACTTCTTCCCGCGAGGAATCCCAGCTCGGCGGCATCGCAGGGCAAGCCCACAAACCAGCGGTACTATTCGAATTAGAACCGGAGGTATAGGGCAATACTGCAAACCTCCAGGTCCACACCAGCCCATGGTTCGGCTTTGGTGGCGGCGGCCAGCCAAGGCCGGTTCCCACGCCCATGCGTTCGCCACACATTCTTTCGCTGTTGTCCGTCGTATACATCGTGGTTCCCAGCGAAATCTGCCGGAGGTTGCTCAGACAGGCGATCTGCCGCGCTTTCTCCCTGCCTTGTGCCAGTACCGGCAGCAGCAACGCCGCCAAAACTGCAATGATGGCGATGACCGTGAGGAGTTCGAGCAATGTGAAAGCGCAATGAGAAGAATTCCGGGTCATGAACTTTCAATTTTAGACTTTCGAATCCATTCAATGTTCGTTGTAAGCGCCTGGCTAAACGAACATAATACACTCCCGCTCAGAGCAAGCTCATCGGTTCGCCTTGAACACCAGCCCGTTACCATCGGCGGCAACCTTGATCCTGTCGCCGGTTTTGAGTTTGCCGTTACGCTAAATCATCCCCAATTCGCGCAACGCGTTTCCTGCGCCCGACAGGTTCTCGGGTTTCATCTCGGTGTAGTTGCGCGACAGGATGATGCCCTGCGCGCCGCCTTTGAACGCTGCCTTCACTGCCTGCGCCACGCTCTCCGGCGTGCAATGGGATTCGTTCGCACCCACCGGCACGTCAATATCCACGCCTGGCCAGACCTGCACTGGATGACCGGCCACGGATTCAACGGCGCGGCGAGTTTCGCGTTCCACGTAATTTCCCGAGAACCCGGTCGCCGCGAGCTTGTCAAACGGCGCCTCGTCGTAATTGAGCTGCCGGTAAAGGACGTCGAGCGTCAGTTCGGGCGGCAGGTCGCCGAAAACAGATTGGCGTGCGTCCTTGACGAAGGTCACGAACCGGCCACCGGCGACATTGTTGTAAACCGCGGGCCGAATGAAATCGGAGCAACCAGCCAAATCCGCGAGGTTTTCCTCGGCACGCTGAAACGGACTGAACGTCACGTTCTGCCAGACATGCCAGCCGACTTGCAGGCCAGGACTGACCGATTTGGCCTTGGCATAAATTGCCGCCTGTAGTTCGTGGCGGCTGGTCACCCACAGGTTTTCCCACGCGAGCGCTTCGGGATATTTCAGCAGCAACCGCCAGAACGTGGTGAAATAACCGTCGCGTGGACGCCGCCCGGCTCGGCTGTCGCGCACAAAAGCTTCCACCTCGTTAAAACCTTGCCGCGCGCGTTCGACATCAATGCCGCGGTCGCGTCCTTTCTTCTGACAGAACTCGCAGAAACAGGTTGTCTTGCCCGGATCCTGCCCGCTGCTTTGGGAAATTCCGAACGTATTGAGTAATCCGCTCTGGCGTTCCGAGCCCCACATCATGCCGCCGATGTCGTAAGAACGCGCGTAATCTTCGACGAGGCCCAGCGTGAAATTCCGGTAGCCGGGATTGTTGAAACACGGCCCGCCCGGATGCCCCGTGGTGCGCCGGCCATGATGGTCCACCTCGTATAGTTTTTCCCAATCCGTTCGCACCGCGGCAGGAAGTTGATTGTCTTCGAGAATAAAAGGAAACACGCGAATGCCATGCTTCTTCGCCACCGGAATGACGCGTTCCAGGACATCCACGCCGCCGAATTCGGGCGCAGTCATGTCCGCCAAGGTCAGTGGTGTGTCCTTGTAAAACTGCATGTGCGGGCGCGCGTAATTACCGCCGTGATAATTATCCGGGCGGGAACCTTCACGCACGAGACCGGCGCGATGCGGCTCGTGGGTGTAAATGAAGGTGAACAGCGCATTCACCCCGGCGCGTGTCCGCATGTCGTCGAGAATCGGGTCCAGCTCGCGCTCTGCAAGTGGCGCGACACCGATGGGCATGGCGACCACGGCAGATGATTTCGACGAAGTGGTAACGGTTGCTGGCGCGCTCTGAGCTGGTTCAATTCCAGCCATTGCCGCACCGGCGCCAACGACACCGAGTTTGATGAAGTTTCGGCGGTTCATGCGGCGAGTATCCCGTACCCTGAATCGGATTCAAGGCCAAAGCCCGCACGGGCGACAGAGGCTGCAACGGCGGGACGCCCGTGATTGACTTCGGCCTGATCGATTTTTTATGGCGTTTAATTCGGCCTGGGCGCTCGCGTATTTCATGAAATCTTTTCCCTGGTATCGATACAACTTTAAAAGAGACGCGCAGCATTGTTCTTGTCGCCTGCCAGAAGGTCGGCCTCAGTTCGGGCATTTCAAGTCGCGCTCAAAAGATATTCACCCAGGAAGTGCTGTTGGTCTGCCGTCGGCAAAGGATGATATTTCGCCGCCTGCACATCGCGGAACAGGCGTTCCAATCCGAAGCTTCGATAGAAGCCCTGGCCGCCGGCAATCTCCATCGCCTTGGCCACGACGCCGACGCAGGCGTTGGCCGCGTTGGTTTTCCGGCTCAAAATGTCCTGACCGACCCGGTTCTCCGGCTTGAAGTCGAGGTCATTGGTGATGCGGATCATGTCCCGCCAATGCAGCTCGGCGGAAGTCAGTTCGTTCATCATCGAGCCGATCAAGCCGGCCAGATACGGTTTGGGATGCCTTTGCGCTTTCGCGGTCTCAAGGGCGAGGCGCGCCGCTTTCTGGGCAATGCCCACGTACACGGACATGACCAGAGGCATGGCGACGGCGGCCACCACATTGAAGACGGGGTGAAAGGCGCCGCGCGGGCGCCGCAGATTCACGCTGGATTCGGGAACGAACACGTTTTCCAGCCGGACTGAATGGCTGCCCGTTCCGCGCATTCCCAATGCCCGCCAATCATTCAGGACAGTCACGCCGTCGGATTTCAGGGGCACGGGAAAATGCAGGACCTGCCACCCGTTCGTGGCCTCGCAGTACGGCGCGCTGGTGACCAGGATATCGCCGGCCGCCGACTGGCTGGCGAACGGTTTGGTCGCCGTCACCCGATAACCGCCCTCGGCCTGGACCGCCTCGCCGCTGGATTCCAGCCAGTCGTTCGCGCCGGTGCTGACGAGGACCGGCTGCTGAGCGGCGACTTTGCGCAGCAGAGGTTCGCCGCCTTGCCCGTGGTTGAATTTGCAAAGCGTCGTCGCCACCAGATGCTGATGCATCGAGTGGGCCAGCGCGGTCGAACTGCAATAATGCGCCAGCACCCGGAGCAGTTCGCACATCTCCGAATGCGAAACCCCGCCGCCGCCGAAATCTTCGGGCACCAGGGCGCCGAAAAAGTGATGCCGTTTCAGCGCCGCGTAGTTTTCCGCAACAAACGAATCGTCCTCGTCGTGACCCGCGGCGCGCGTCTCGAAATCACGGCCCAGTTCGTGAATCTGTTCCAGCCAATCCTGCCGGGTTGGCTCCGTCGTGATGGTTCTTTCTTCAACTATGGTCATGCTGACACGATACGGGAAGCCGGCGGGCCGTGCTTTGCTGCACGGCTCAATCATTTGACTGGGAAGGTCACTTGACGGCCGGAATTTCCTGCCGGTACGCCAGCGGGGAAACGCCGAACCGGTCCTTGAACACGCGGCTGAAGTGGGAAACGTCCTCGAACCCGCTCTCGAACGCGATTTCCGTGACGTTCAGCTTCGAGTTGCGCAGCAGTGCGGCGGAATAATCGAGGCGCTTGCCGAGGAGCCATTTGCCGGGCGATTCCTGGAAGCTCGCCTGGAATTCGCGTTTGAAAGACGACAAACTCCGGTGACAGAGCCGGGCATATTCTTCCAGCGAAAGATTGAAACGAAAATTCGCCTCCATGATTTCCGGCACGGACGGCGCATCGCTTTCGCCAATCTTCCGGAAATAAGCCGCCAGCCCGGTATTCCGACCGCTGGTCAGCACGCTGACAATCAATTCCTTCAACTTGAGGCGCACCAGCGGTTCGGACGGCTTGTCCCGGCCGGAAAAATAGGTGCGCATGGACTGGAAGAACGCGGACAACGCCGTGTCGTTCTCCACGCGCAACACGCATTCGATCGGCGCGCCGTCAGCCGTCCGGGAGTTCAACCCGCCGGCCATTTCCCGGACCGTACTGCGCATCAGCGCGTCGGGAATGAAAAACATGAGCAGGCAGACGTCCTCCTCAAAATGCTGTTCCACGATGGTCGCGCCTTTTTTGACGAACAACGTTTCGCCCGGATGGGCCCGGCAAACACCGTCGGCGGTGTACCACGTCTTCTTGCCCGTGACCACGTGCATGAGATAATCCGTGTCCGTCCAGTTCGCGAGTTTCTTCGCGGTGATGCCACAGGTGTACTCGGCGAACAAAAAGTCGCCGATCTCGAGCCGGTTATAGCTCGGGTTCGTGCGGACGGACTCGAACAAATTCAGCATACCGAAAATGCCGGTGGCCGATCCGGCTCAGCCGTTGCGGTTTTCACGACCAGCGAAGTGAATGCGCTTCATGCACATCTCTAATTCTAGCAGGCCCGCCGCCGGATGCAATGCCGCAGTGGCGATTGCCGGTCTGTCTGGTGGGGCGAGGCTTCCGACGAGCCGGTGTGTTGTGATTACGCGCTATGGCCAGACCGTGGCCTTGGCGAAGGCGGACCGCCTCGTCGAGATTTGCACGCTGAAACCATAATCGCCGCCAAGGCCAAAGAGTTCATCGCCAGGATGCCGAAGCATTGACGTGGGGCGCACACTAAAAGACGGCGATGAAAATTATGGTTGCCCGTTCCTTCAATCGGCGTATAGTTAGAAGAACCTTATTGGGAGGCTGTTATGAAACGCATTCTGGTTTTTCTTGGTTTAATAATTCCGGCCTTGCGGGGAATCGCTCAAAGTGGGACTCCTGACATGCCCTTCTTTATCAGCTTTTCAGGATTATCCGATTCGCCGTCGAATTCTGTGTTGTCGGGAGAAGCCGAGTATAATCGAGTAAAACAACCTCCCCCCTTGGTGCCAATTGACTCCACCTATACCAACCGGTTGGACGTTTTTATCAAATTACCGGCGCCGCCTGAAGAGGCTTGGATTCTGGAGAAGGAGGCGGATGGTTCGTTATCACCCGTGGCACCGGTGACCAATCTAATCGAGGACGCTAACTACGGCCTCTATTTCCAGCAGGCCTTCAGCCTTACTACCAATCAGATTGACAGCCTGATTGAGGGAAACTGGTATGCGGAAGTGGATTTCGGGGACAGCAATTATCTTGGCAATCTTGCCCCCCAGTATGGCTTTGCCAATGGGCCAAAAGCGGTAATGGTTTTCCCTCCGGTAATCGGCATGAATGTCCCGATCGGCTATACGGTGATTTCACCGAACAACCGCACCGCCCGGTTTGTTTTCGATGGTTCGCATTGCGTGGACCCGTTTTATCTGCCAATGCAATATTTTTGGACCGGCTGGGCTGGTTATTCCGGCGTGGGTGATCCCATATTTACTGATACCGGCATGAAGGCGACCAATGTCTTTGAGCTCGGTCCCTACTTTATCCGCCTGCAAGTGAACGACATTATAGCAAACGGCCAGCCTTTTTATTTTTCTTTGCAGGTTATTACGGCGGGCCAGGCGGTGGATTTACTCATCTCGGATGTACAAAGTTCGGGAATACCAGAACACAACAAGCGGGTTTTGGTTCGCGTGTTATCAACTGCCGCCGCTCTTTTTAATCACGGGGATATGCTTCGAGGACGTACCGAACTGGAGGTTTATCAAAAACTGGTGGAATCGCTGCATTTGGACAGCACGCTCACCTATAATCTTACGCAGCCGGCGCAAGACATCATCGATGTTTTTGAAAAAGAACTTCGTCACGGAACCGTTGACCGCGGTCAGGACGCATATCGCTATTCAGGAGCAATTCGACAGTAAAGTGGTTGACGGGCTGAAGAAGGTCAGCGACGAACAATATCAAGGCTGATCAACCACGGATGGACACCGATGGACACGGATTCGGAGGGACGGGTTTCACGAGTCCCTAAATTCCCCGGAATCAACCCGGAACCACGCCAAACACGCGAACGCGAATTAAAAATGCGCTGAAGGCGCTACGGAAATTAGCCCGGCGTTGACGTACAGCGGCTACGCCGGGTC
This sequence comes from Verrucomicrobiia bacterium, assembly GCA_035279985.1. Classification (GTDB taxonomy): domain Bacteria; phylum Verrucomicrobiota; class Verrucomicrobiia; order Limisphaerales; family UBA11358; genus UBA11358. Next base: position 5,385 of record DATEGR010000380.1, on the reverse strand, counting down.
TGCGTCCCACAAAATCATTCCTTCTCCCATCGGATGGGAGAAGGTGGCCGGAGGCCGGATGAGGGCAGGTTGAGCGAACCGGGCGCCAAACCTTGGCCTACCTCCGAGCCAATTCCGGCACTTGGTTGAACTGTGCGCGCCGATGCCGTAAAACCCCCTCTCCGCCCCAACCGGGGAGAGGGTCAGGGCGAGGTGTCGAAAAAGCAGCGTCAAAAATTCCTCTGGACACCCGTCTGCTTCCGTGGTAATTAATTTACCACAACCAATAACAGCTATGTTTGGAACCTTCATCAAAGAATTGCGGGCGCGCAAGCGCCTCGGCCTGCGCGAATTCTGCCTGGAACACGGCCACGACCCCAGCAACTGGAGCAAAATCGAGCGCGAAGTCCTCTCGCCGCCGCGCGACGAGGAAACGCTCCGCACTTGGGCCAAACAGCTCGGCCTCAAGCCCGGCTCGGACGACTGGCACAAATTCCACGACTACGCCGCTGTGGACGCCGGGCGCATCCCCGACCACGTCATGGAAAACGAGGAACTGCTGGCCAAACTCCCGGCGTTCTTTCGCACCTTGTCCGGTCAAAAGCCCTCGCGGGAAGATTTGGAAAAACTGCTCAAAATCATCAGAAGCGCCAACCGATCTTGAACGACCCGGCCAAATTCAAAGCCCCATTCATCCCCAAGGAACGAATCTGGCAGGAAACCGAAAAGCTGCGCGCGGCCTATCCGGCGGCCCGCCCTCGCCGCGTCGGACGGGGAGAGGGTGGTCAATGACAGGGTGAGGTGCCGTCTTGTATCGTTCCGGTCCTCGAACTTGCCGAATTTGATCTCGGCCTCGAACTGATACCGGCGGAAGGCTTGCGCGAAGAACTGGAAATGGATGCCCTGCTCATGGGCAATTTGAAATCCATTCTGGTGGACCGGCGCGCCTTCATGAACCCGCGCATGGAATACCGCCTGCGCTTCTCCGTCGCGCACGAAATCGGCCATCCCAAATAGCGCGCGGAAGCCAGCGACGGCATTAACAACAAGTTTTTCTTTGCGTCTCTGCGTCTTTGCGTTGAAAAATCCGGCAAGTTTTATTTCCGCTGGAATACCAGTTCACCATCGCTGGCTGAAACTTTGATTTTGTCGCCGGGCTTGAACTCACCGTCGAGCAATTTGGTCGCCAAGGGATTCAGCAATTGCTCCTGAATGGCGCGTTTGAGCGGACGCGCGCCGAATTGCGGGTCATAACCTTCCTTGGCCAGCAGTTTCTTCGCTGCGGCGTCCACGTCCAGCGTGAGATTTTGTTGCGCCAGCCGTTTGCCGAGCCGTTCGAGCTGGATGTCCACGATCTTTGCCAGTTCCTCCTCGTCCAAGCTTTGGAAAATAATGACGTCATCGACGCGGTTCAGGAATTCCGGCCGGAAATGGCGCTTTAATTCCGCTAGCACGGCGTTTTCCAATTCTTTGTAGCCGCCGACGTGAGGAGGCGGACCACCCCGACCACTCCGTGAATCCGCCTCGTTACCTTGGCGGCTACGTTCAAACCACTCCTGGATGATGGGCGATCCAATATTGCTGGTCATGATGACGATGGTGTTCTTGAAATCCACTGTCCTCCCCTGCCCGTCCGTGAGCCGGCCATCATCCAGCACCTGCAATAGCACGTTGAACACGTCGTGATGCGCCTTCTCAATTTCGTCGAACAGCACGACCGAGTATGGCCGCCGCCGAACCGCCTCGCTCAATTGCCCGCCTTCCTCGTACCCGACATAGCCCGGCGGCGCGCCAATGAGCCGCGATACGGTGTGTTTCTCCATGTATTCGCTCATGTCGATGCGGATCATGGCGTTCTCGTCGTCGAACAAAAATTCCGCCAGCGCCCGGGCCGTCTCGGTCTTGCCCACCCCGGTCGGACCCAGAAAAATGAACGAGCCGATGGGCCGGTTCGGTTCCTGCAACCCGCTCCGTGCGCGACGCACGGCATCGGACACGGCCTTGATGGCTTCCTTCTGACCGATGACACGCTGCGCCAGCCGTTCCTCCATCTTCACCAGCTTTTGCCGCTCCCCTTCGAGCATCCGTGAAACCGGAATGTGCGTCCAGGATGCAACCACCCTGGCGATGTCCTCGTCTGTCACTTCCTGACGCAGCAATGACGTGCGCGCCGCTTGCGTAGATTGTTTTTCGATCTTGGAGAGCTTCTTTTCCAAGTCTGGAATTTTCCCGTATTGAATCTCCGCCGACTTGGTCAAATCGCCTTGGCGCCGGGCCTGCTCCAGTTCCAGTTTTGCCTGTTCGAGCTGCGATTGCACCACGCTGACAGCGTTGACGGCAGCCTTTTCATTCTGCCACTGCGCGGTGAGTGCCTTGGCTTTCTCCTTCAAATTTGCCAATTCCTTGTCGAGCAATTTTAACCGTTCCTTGCTGGCAGGATCTTTTTCCTTCGCCAACGACGTGCGCTCGATTTCCAGTTGCAGAATCTGGCGGTCGAGCTGGTCCAGTTCCGTCGGCTTGGAATCCAGCTCCATTTTGATCCGGGACGCCGCCTCGTCCACCAGGTCAATCGCCTTATCTGGCAAAAACCGGTCGGTGATGTAGCGGTGCGACAACGTCGCCGCCGCCACCAGTGCGGAATCCTGGATGCGTACGCCGTGATGAACTTCATACCGCTCTTTCAATCCGCGCAAAATCGCAATGGTCGCCTCAACCGACGGTTCCTCGACCATCACCGGCTGGAACCGGCGTTCGAGCGCCGGATCTTTCTCGATGTGCTTGCGATATTCGTCGAGCGTGGTCGCGCCCACGCAGCGCAATTCACCGCGCGCGAGCTGCGGTTTCATGATGTTCGCCGCGTCCGTCGCGCCTTCCGCCGCGCCCGCGCCGACCAGCGTGTGCAATTCATCAATGAAAAGGATGATTTTGCCTTCGCTGGCGACAATTTCCTTGAGAAACGCCTTGAGCCGGTCTTCGAATTCACCGCGATACTTCGCGCCGGCAATCATCGCGCTCAAATCCATTGCCACCAACCGCTTGTTTTTTAGCGACTCAGGAACATCGCCGCTCACGATGCGCCGGGCCAGACCTTCGGCAATCGCGGTCTTGCCCACGCCGGGTTCGCCAATGAGCACCGGATTGTTCTTCGTGCGGCGCGTCAGCACCTGCATCACCCGGCGGATTTCCTCATCGCGCCCGATCACGGGGTCAATCTTGCCTTGTTTGGCGAGCGCGGTGAGGTCGCGCCCGTATTTGTCGAGCGCCTGGAACTTGGCTTCAGGATTTTCATCAGTGACACGCTGGTTGCCGCGCAATTCGGCCAGCGCCTTGAGCACCGCATCACGCTTGAGACCGTGTTTTGAGAAAATCTTTTTCAGCGACGGGCCGCCGCTGTCAATCAGACCCAGCAGCAAATGTTCGGTGCTGACGTAATCGTCCTTGAGTTTGGTTGCCTCGGATTGCGCGGCGTCGAGGGCCTTCCGCAAATCGCCGCCAGCATACGCGTCGCCAGCGCCCTGGATTTTGTGCCGGCGGGCGAGCTCGGCTTCCAAATCCGGTTTGAGCCGGGCGACGGGCACGCCGATGCGTTCGAGCAAATCGGGAATCAAACTATCCGTTTGGGACACCAGCGCGAGCGCGAGGTGTTCGCCGTCCAGCTCCTGATGCGAGTATTCGCGGGCGAGCCGTTGCGCCTCCTGCAAGGCTTCCTGCGATTTTAGCGTCAACTTTTCCGGTTGCATGACGCGAATTTAGCGCAAAGGCGCCAGGACGCAAAGGCGCTAAAATTCAACCATGGACTCCGACGTATCGCGAGCAGGTGGACGCGGATGAACACGGATTTTTGAGAACAATGAAACGAATTGAATTTCTGACTCCTCACCTTGACCCTCATCCGGCCTCCGGCCACCTTCTCCCATCCGATGGGAGAAGGAATAATTATGCGGAACCATTTCCCGGGGTAGGCGCTGCGCACCAACCCCGGGCTAATTTCCGTAGCGCTTTCAGCGCATTTGAATCCGTGTTCATCTGTGTCCATCGGTGGTTGAATATTTTCTTCGCGACTTTGCGACATTGCGTTAAAGATTTTTTCGTTTAATTTTCGCGCATGAACTATCGCGAATTGGGACGGACGGGCTGGAAGGTTTCGGAAATCAGTTTTGGCGCCTGGGCGATTGGCGGCACGTGGGGCACCGTGAATGACCAGGAATCGCTTGCCGCCCTGCACGCCGCGCTCGACGGCGGCGTGAATTTCTTCGACACGGCGGATGTCTATGGCGACGGCCACAGCGAACGGCTGCTGGCGAAGTTGAAGAAGGAGCGGAAGGAACCCTTTTACATCGCCACCAAGGCCGGCCGCCGTTTGCCGAAACAGACGCCGGAAGGTTACAGCCGCGAAAATCTGACCGCCTGGATAGAACGCAGTTTGAGAAACCTGGAGACCGACGCGTTGGATTTGCTGCAATTGCACTGTCCCCATCCGGAAGTTTTTTACCGCCCCGACGTTTTCGATGTTCTCGATGATTTGGTGAAGGCCGGCAAAATCCGCCATTACGGCGTGAGCGTGGAAAAGGTGGAGGAGGCACTGAAGGCCATCGAATTTCCCGGTGTGCAAACGGTGCAAATCATCTTCAACATCTTCCGTCAGCGTCCGAGTGAATTGTTTTTTCCGGAGGCAAAACGCCGCCAGGTCGGGATCCTGGCGCGCGTGCCGCTGGCGTCGGGCATGTTGTCGGGCAAATTCACGCGCGGCAGCAAATTTGAGCAGGACGACCACCGCAATTTCAACCGGCACGGCGAGGCGTTTGACCGCGGTGAAACCTTTTCCGGCGTGGATTTCGAGACCGGCCTGCGCGTGGTGGAGGAATTGAAGCCGTTGGCGCCGGAGAACGCGACCCTGGCGCAACTGGCGCTGCGCTGGATTCTGGAATTTCCCGCCGTGACCTGCGCCATTCCCGGCGCCAAACGGCCGGCGCAGGTTGCGGAAAACCTCGCAGCTTCGGATCTGAAACCATTGTCCCGGGCGGTGATGAAAAAGATAAGCGCGATTTACGACGTGGAGATCAAACCGCGGGTGCATCATTATTGGTAAAAATGTTGAATCTGGAATATGTCTTGCTGAGAGCACGGTATGCAGCAGCAGGACGTTTCGGTGAACCTGGCCGGCAAGAGCACGCGCCAGCTGGAAGCAAGGTGGCACACCCGCAGAAAAATTGTTGGATTATCAGCCATTGGCCTGATTTTTATCGTTAGTGCCCTCTCCGTACTTTATTTCCTGGGAAATCGCACCTCGATGTTTCAAACCGGCGGACTGCTTCTGCTTTGTGTCTCATTCTTAATCATGAAAGCGGCCGAGCGCATCGCCGGGCCGGAGATGGACAAACTTTTTCGGCGCGAGAAGCGCGCCTA
>DATEGR010000379.1:0-6871 GCA_035279985.1 Verrucomicrobiia bacterium | reverse complement strand
AAAATCGAACTGTTTGGGATGCCACGAGAGCGTGGATTCAGCGAAGAAATCGCCGACCCCGAAGGTGCCGTGGTCGTAACCGGGAACCCTCAGGCTTTGATAAATAAACGGAAGCAAGGCATCCACGCCCACATAACCACCGAGGACCTGGGTATCGCTGATCCAGATGACACGCGGCACGTTGGCATAGGTGAAGGCCCGGAAATCAGGGGTATGGGTGTTGTTTCCCGCTGTGTCGTTCAGGCGGGTGGCGTAATAGGCCAGATTATAATCGCGCACGTAAAACCCCGGTGGCGGCAGCGAGGCGCCCTTGATGCCTTCACTGCCCGGCACGTAATGCGCGGTGGGTTGGGCCTGGACCAAACACGGCAGCAGCGTAACACCGGCCGCGAGCAGGAAACGGACAAATCGAGTTTTCATGGGTTTTGATTTATGATTTACGATTTATGATTTTGAAAAATCTGGAGTGAATCCTGACGGTGGATTGAAGGCAACGCCAGCGGCAGCGAACAGCTGCCGCTCCGTCAATCCTCAATCCCAAATCACAAATCATAAATCTCCCTCACGCGTCCTGCAGTTTTCCCGAGAGGTAGGTTTCATAAGCGCTCAAATCGAGCAGGCCATGGCCGGACAGATTGAACAGAATCACGCGTTTCGTTCCCGCTTCGCGGGCGCGCCTGGCTTCCTCTACCACCGCAGCAATTGCGTGCGCGGATTCCGGCGCGACCACGATGCCCTCCGTGCGCGCAAATTGCGTCGCGGCCTCGAAAATTTTCGTCTGGTGATATGCCTCGGCCTCGATCAGGCCGAGCTTGAGCGCGTGGCTGACCATGGGCGACATGCCGTGATAACGGAGCCCGCCGGCATGAATGGGCGGCGGCATGAATTTATGGCCCAGGGTGTACATCATCAGCAACGGCGTCATTTCCGCCGTGTCGCCGAAGTCATAGCGCAGTTCGCCCTTCGTCAAAGACGGACAGGCGGTTGGTTCCACGGCCACGATGCGATACTTCTTTTTCTCCGTGATTTTTTTGTGAATGAACGGGAAGGCGATGCCGGCGAAATTGCTGCCGCCGCCGCAGCAGGCAATGATGGAATCCGGCTCCTCGCCGGCGAGGGCCATCTGTTTGATGGCTTCCTGGCCGATGACCGTCTGGTGCAGGCAAACGTGGTTGAGCACGCTGCCCAGCGAGTATTTGGTATTGGGATGCGTGACCGTATCCTCGATCGCTTCGCTAATAGCGATGCCGAGGCTGCCGGGGCAATGCGGGTCTTCGGCGAGCAATTTGCGCCCGTATTCGGTCAGGTTGCTTGGGCTCGGATGTACCGTGGCGCCCCAGGTGTGCATCAGCATCCGGCGATAGGGCTTGTGGTCATAACTGACCTTGACCATGTAGACATTGCATTCCAGTCCGAACTGGCTGCACGCAAATGCGAGCGACGCGCCCCACTGGCCCGCGCCGGTCTCGGTGGCGAGGCGTTTGGTGCCGGCCACCTTGTTGTAATAAGCCTGGGCGACCGCCGTGTTGGGCTTGTGACTGCCGGCCGGGCTGACACCCTCGTATTTGTAATAAATGTGCGCCGGCGTTTGCAGCGCCTGCTCCAGCCGTACCGCGCGGATCAATGGCGAAGGCCGCCAGAGTGTGTAGATTTCGCGGACCGGTTCGGGAATTTCCACCCACCGCTCGGGGCTCATCTCCTGCTTCACGAGGTTTTCCGGGAAGATCGCCAGCAACGCCTCCGGCGGGATCGGTTGTTTGGTGCCCGGATGCAGCGGCGGCGGCAGCGGCTCGGGAAAATCGGCCAGCAGGTTGTACCAGTGTGTGGGAATTTCCTTTTCCGGTAGGCTGAAGTGAATTTGCGATTTCATAAAACCCATCAATGTCCCAATTGCGACGGGCCAATCGTATCAATTCGCGTTCTGCTCGTCACGCGCGAAATGAGTGAAAATAATCCGACCCCGGACCATCACGGTATTTTTCTCCCGCAAATGCAGGCATAATTGAACAGCGCCTGAAGATTGCCTGTCTAAACTGCACTTGCGCGGAGGCGAGTCTCAAATGGGAAAGGGAAGTTTCCTGCCGCTCCTCAGTGGACAACCGGAAGAAGCCGGGCGATATTCAGTCCAGTGGGGGGTCGCCTAAAAGAGCCAATGAAAGGTTTGTTGTAAAATGATCAGGTTGTTGCACGTGCTGATCGTCGAGGATTCTGAGAACGATCTAAAGTTGTTGCTGGAGGAATTGCACCAAAGAGGTTATGAAGCGGTCCACGAGCGGGTCCAAAATTCTGCCGAGTTGACTTCCGCGCTCGATCGACACGCCTGGGATGTGGTGCTTTCGGATTACGTCCTGCCCCAGTTCAGCGGGCCGGCGGCTCTCAAATTGCTGCGCGCAAGAGGGTTGGATGTTCCTTTTATCGTCATTTCCGGCACCTACGGGGAGGAAGCAGCGGTGGACATGATGAAAGCCGGGGCGAGTGACTACATCGTCAAAAATAATCTCTCCCGCCTGGTTCCGGCGATCGAACGGGAATTGGAAGTGGCGCAATCCCGCCGCGCGCGGGCTCATGCCGAGGCGGCCATGCAATTCCTCGCGGCCATTGTTGAATCCACCGAAGACGCCATCTACGGCAAGGCTCTGGACGGCACGATCATCAGTTGGAACAAGGCGGCCGAGCGCATTTTCGGTTATACGGCCGAGGAAATCATCGGCCATTCGGTTTCCATTTTGTATCCGATCGACCGGCGGGACGAGCTCATCGACATCATGGAACGCATCAAACGCGGCCAGCGCGTGGGTCTCTTCGAAACGGTGCGTCTCCGCAAGGACGGCCATTTTATTCCCGTCTCGGTCACGGCCTCGCCGGTGCAGGACACCAGCGGAAAAATTGTGGGCGGTTCGGCCATCTCCCGTGACATCACCCTGCGCAAAAGCGATGAGGCGGAGCGCTTCAAGTTGATTGAGGAACTCACCGAATCGCTCAAACAGGTCAGGACGCTGAGCGGGCTGCTGCCGATTTGCGCGTCCTGCAAACGGATTCGCGACGATCAGGGTTATTGGCAGCAGGTGGAAACCTACATTGCCCAGCACACCAACGCCGATTTCACCCATGGAATCTGCCCGGAGTGTCTGGATAAATTTAAGAATCCAGTCAAGACCGCCGCCTGACACTCTCCTTCGCTTTCAACCGCCGCTGGTCTTCGCTATCACTTTGGGGCCGGGCTGATAGCTGGAAGCGTTCGGTGGTACGACCTCCGAAGCGACGGCAAGTAATTCATTCAAATGGGTTAATGGGGCAAGGCGCTCAACTTCTAGAGTGAGCCTTCCACTTGCATCCAGCGGATGGCGTGTTGCAGCAGGTCATTGGCATCCTTGAGGTTCAGTTTCTCCTTGATGCGGGCGCGGTAGGTCTCAATCGTCCGCATGTCCAGATGCAGTTCGTCCGCAATCTGGCGCGTGCTGCGGCCCTGGCCAATCATTTCAAAGACCAGCAGTTCGCGGTCCGAGAGTTTGTCCATGGGCAGGCTGGGTTTGGCCCGCGCGCTGCCGATCGCCGTCGCGGCAATTTGGGCCGCCATTTTTTCGCTCAGGTAAACGCCGCCGTTCAACACGGTGCGAATGGCCAGCATGATTTTCCGGGTGGCTTCCTGTTTGGTGATGTAGCCGCGGGCGCCGGCGCGAATCACCCGTTCCGCATGCAGCATTTCGTCGTGCATGGAAACGACCAGGATCGCCAAATCCGGGCATTGACTGCGGATATCTTTGATCAATTCCATTCCGTGCGAGCCTTTGAGGGTGAGGTCCACAATCGCCAGATGCGGACGGGTGGCGGCAATCAATTCCAGGGCACGGAAACGGTCTTCCGCCTCGCCGCACACGGTCAAATCCGGTTCGCGCAGGATGACTTCGGTGAGGCGTTCGCGCACCATGGGGTGGTCGTCCACCAGCAGGATTCGCCTGGCGGTTTGCTCTGCCGGCTGAGTGGGTTTATCCGTGGCCATAAGGGGTTCAAGCCGATGGTTGCGGGAGGGAACAGGAAACCAGGGTGCCATGCCGCGCCCCCCGTTCAATGTTCAAGGTGCCGCCAATGGCCTGGGCGCGATAATTCATGATGTGCAGGCCCATTCCCCCGGCCGGGTGGCGGGAAACGGGAATGCCAACCCCGTTATCACTGACTTTGAGTTCAATCCGGTTCTGGTTGATTTTCAGTTCAATCAAAATGGAACCGGCCCGGCTGTGTTTGACGGCGTTGTTCACAGCCTCCTGGGCAATGCGGTAAAGGTGCGTGGCCACGGTATTGTCGCGGATCAACACGGGTTGCGGGCAATCCACCCGGCAGTGCACCCGGGTGCGGGCGCCCACCCCCGCCGCCAGTTGGCGCAGCGCCAGACTCAAACCGTCCGCCTCCAGTTGCACGGGGAAAAGACCGCGCGCCAGCGCCCGGGCTTCCGCAATCGCATCGTCCAGCACCTGTCCCATTTTTTGGACGGCGGCCACCTCGGACAGCGCGCGCGCGGACAATTGCTGCTCGAGGGAATTGTTGTCGAAACCCAGGCTGACCAGCTGCTGGCAAAGCCCGTCATGCAAATCCTGGCCGATGCGCGCCTGCTCGCGATCGCTGATTTCCAGGATTTCGCGCTCCAGCCGGTGCCGATCGGTGGTATCTTCCGCAATTCCGACGATGCGGATGACTTTGCCGGAACTGTCGTGAATCGGGAAGGCGCGGTCCCGAATCCACCGCCAGGCGCCGTCGGGTCTGACAATGCGATATTCCTGGTTGTATTCACCGGTGGCTTGTTTGGTGAGCATGGCTTGCGCAACCGTTTCGCGATCTTCCGGGTGAATGGCCTCCAGCCACGCGTGCGGCGATTGGTAGAGTTCTTTGCAGCTCCGGCCCCAGATTTTTTCGTAGGCCGGGCTGACATAGACCATGCGGGTCTCTTCCGAGTCCCTGATCCAGAATGCGTCGGTAATGTTTTCAGCCAGTTGGCGCAACTGTTGCATGGTCTTGCGCAATTGTTCCTCGGTTTGCTCGCGGTCGCTGATTTCCCGTTCCAGCGCGAGGGTCCGTTCCTTTACCCGCTGCTCCAGATGTTCGGTCAGGTTGCGGACCGCGGACAGCAACAGAACGACAAATAGCGAAATCCCCGTTTGCACGCCGAGATTCCAGCACAGAACGCCCGCCGGTAAATTGTGGCTGGCCTCGCCCACCAGGGCGGCGAGGGAACTGGCCAGGGCGATAAGAATGCCGACCTTTCGGCTCCCGCTCCAGGCGGCGTAGGCGGCGATCAGCAGGTAAAACAGGGTGAAACCGAGTCGCGGGGCCGAGCGGTAGTCAACGATCGCCACCACAATGGTCAGAAACAGGCAAAGGATACCAATCGCGGTTTCGGAAGGCCGTTTGCGCCGGCGGACCGGATCCCGCGCCTGCCGATGCGCAAGGGCGTAATGGTCAATGATCGCAGCCGGTATCGCCGGAATGGCGAGAATTACACCCAAAACCGCGTCCAAACGCTGTTTGAGCCAATTGCCCGGTTTATGCCTGTTTGCCGCCGTCATGTGAACGACCTGGTTCTCCGGAAAAAAACGCGCACCGCGAATTTTCCCGTACCACGTCAATCATTAGCGACTTTTTTGCCTGCTGCAAACAACATCCACAGCCGCTGGAACGAATAAACCCCGTTTTGGGATTTGCCAGTTCCGTCAATTTCAGGGATAATGACCGCCGTTTTTTCACGGGCCATTTATGAAACCCCAGGTCGAAATCTACGATACCACCCTGCGCGACGGCAGTCAGGGTGAAGGCATCAATTTCTCGGTCGCGGACAAGCTCCGCATTGCCGAGAAACTCGACGCTTTCGGCGTGCATTACATTGAAGGCGGCTGGCCCGGCAGCAATCCCAGGGACCTGGAATTTTTCCAGCAGGCCGCCCGGCGGAAATGGAAAAATGCCCGGATCGCGGCATTCAGCATGACCCGCCGGAAAGGCGTCGCCGTGGAAACCGACGAGTTGATGCGGCAGATTCTGGAGGCGGAAACGCCGGTCGTGACCATCGTCGGCAAAACCTGGTTGTTGCACGTGACGGAAGTGCTGCGCGCCAAGCCGGAGGAAAACCTGGCCATGATCGGCGACACCATCCGTTTCCTGAAAGACCACGGCAAGACGGTCATCTACGACGCGGAACACAGTTTTGACGGTTACAAGGACGAGCCCGAATACGCGCTGGCCACCTGGCAGGCCGCCGAAAAGGCGGGCGCGGCCTGCATCGTATTGTGCGACACCAACGGCGGTTGTCTGCCGGAGGAAATCGCGCGCATCACCGCGTTGGCGAAAGGCAAACTCAACACGCGCATCGGCATTCATACGCACGATGATTGCGGTGTGGGCGTGGCGAACGCGCTGGCGGGCATCGCCGCCGGCGCGACCCAGGTGCAGGGCACCATCAACGGCTACGGCGAACGCACGGGCAACTGCAATTTGATCAGCGTCATCCCGCTGTTGCATTTCAAAATGAAAAAGACCGGCGTGCCGGCAGAATCATTGTCGAAGTTGAAGGAACTTTCCGAGTATGTGGATGAAATCGCAAACATGCGCCACAACCCGCGGCAGCCCTGGGTCGGCGCGACGGCGTTTGCGCACAAGGGCGGCATGCACGTGCACGCCATCGACCGCGTGGCGCGCAGCTACGAACACATCCAGCCCGAGGCCATCGGCAATTCCCGCCGCGTGCTCATCAGCGACATGTCCGGCCGCACGAACATTTTGGTGAAAGCGACGGAACTGGGTTTCAAGCTTTCACCGGATCTGCCGGAGTTGAAAACCATCACCGCGCGCATCAAAGAGCTGGAAGGCCTCGGCTACGAATACGAAG